>JACXUO010000040.1 GCA_014763885.1 Campylobacterales bacterium | reverse complement strand
AAAGAGTGTGAATTTAGGTTCAATAATAGAGGTGAAGATTTATACAAATTATTGTTAAAAATCTTCAGAAAAGAACCTCTAAACTAGTCTAGCCCCTAGAGGTTTGTAAAGTCCGAAAATACATCTCTTTACAATTTTTTTACAATTTGACTTTATAACAATGAGAAAAATGAATAGAATTTTTATATAAATTTGAGCAGTATGCGGTATGAAACGTGTTGAGGAAGAAAGTGTTCAAAAAATGACTTTGGGCTATACGCCCGAAGTCATAAAGAGTTTTGCTTATGCGCCCTTTACCATATTTTCGATCTTCTCTACGACTGATGGATCTTCAAGTGTGGAGATATCCTGAGTGATAGGCTCGCCTTTCGCAATTGAGCGGAGGATACGTCTCATGATTTTGCCCGAACGTGTTTTTGGCAGTCCCGGAGCAAAGACGATATCATCACACACTGCGATATTACCGATCTCTTTTTTGATAATGTTGTTAATCGTTTTGACCTCTTCTACTTCATCAGCGATACCCTCATCAGATTTGAGTACAATATAAGCAAAGATCCCCTCGCCCTTGATCTCGTGCGGTTTACCGACAACCGCAACCTCTGCAACATTCCAGTGTTTTTTGATCGCCGCTTCTACCTCGGCAGTACCCATACGGTGTCCGGATACGTTGATGACATCATCAGTACGGCCGGTGATCGTAATATATCCGTTTTCTCCGTATACTGCACCGTCACCTGTGAAATATACCGCTTTGCCGTCTTTCTTCACATCCCCGAAGTAGGATTTGATATAACGTTCAGGATCACCCCATACACCACGGATCTGTGAAGGCCATGGTTTTGTCACACACATATATCCGCCTTCTCCTTCTTCTACTCTCTCTCCTGTTTCAGGGTTGAGGATCTCTGCCATGATTCCCGGCAGCGGAAGTGTCGCACAAGCCGGTTTGATCGGTGTTGCACCAGGAAGCGGAGATACGATATGTCCGCCTGTCTCAGTCTGCCAGTAGGTATCGACGATCGCACATTTGCTCTGACCTACCTCTTCGTAGTACCATTTCCATGCCGGCGGATCGATAGGCTCACCTACTGTTCCCAGTACTTTGAGTGATGAGATATCGTATTTTGCAGGCTCATCTTCGCCTGTTTTGTGCAATACACGGATCGCAGTAGGTGCAGTATAGAACTGGTTGATCTTGTACTCCTCTACCATCTTCCATGGACGTCCGGCATCAGGGTAAGTGATCACGCCCTCGAACATGACTGTCGTCGCACCCATTGCAAGCGGTCCGTAGACGATATAGGTATGCCCTGTGATCCAACCGATATCGGCAGTACACCAGTAGGTATCGTTCTCCTTGACATCAAATACCCACTCCATCGTCATCTGTGCCCAGAGGATATATCCTGCCTGGTTGTGCTGTACCCCTTTGGGTTTTCCTGTACTTCCCGAAGTATAGAGAAGGAAGAGAGGGTCTTCGCTGTCCATCGGCTCTGCAGGACACTCAGGAGACTTGTCTTTGATCAGTTCGTTGTAGGAGTAGTCACGTCCGGCTACCCACTCTACATCTTCGTTGTTACGCTCGACAACGAGTACTTTTTCGACAGGGCTGTTGCCTTCGGCAAGTGCTTCATCCACCACTGGTTTCAGCATATAAGGCTTGGTCTTTCTGAAAGCACCATCCGCAGTGATCACCACTTTTGCCTCTGCATCATTGATACGGTCTCTCAATGCCTCGGCACTGAAGCCTCCGAAGACGATCGAGTGGATCGCACCGATTCTTGCACACGCAAGCATCGCATACGCAGCCTCGGGGATCATTGGCATATAGATCACGACCCTGTCTCCTTTTTTGACACCGAAATCCTCTTTGAGCAGGTTGGCAAACCTGTTAACCTGGTAGTAGAGCTCAAGATAGGTAATGATCTGCTTGTCTCCTCTGTCACCTTCGAAGATGATTGCTGCCTTGTTCTTGCGTGATTCGATATGACGGTCGACACACTGGTATGCAACATTCAGTTTACCGCCGCTGAACCATTTGACAAACGGTGCATTGGACTCATCAAGCACCTTTGTAAAAGGCTCGAACCAGTCGATCTTCTCCTGGGCAAATGCGCCCCAGAAACCTTCATAGTCCTCGTTTGCCGCATCCACAAGATTCTGATATTCGCACATATTCTTGATTCTTGCATTTGCTGCAAACGCTTTATTTGGTTGATATAGTTCTTTTAACATTTTTACTCCTGATTATAGATTTAAAGTTTCGTCTCTAAAGACTTTTTATATTTTTTAATTTTAGATACATCATGGCTGTCATTACAGCATCATTGAGCGCGTCGTGCGCTTTTAACCTGGGTAAAGACAAATCTTTCAAGATTGTATCAAACCTAAGGTCGATATTACCTTGGGGAATCCTCTTTAACTTTTTGTCATAATAGAGTGCCGAGACCTCCTCCTGGTCATTAGGAAGTGTAATTCCCAGCATCTTTTTGGTGTACTTATTGATCATTGCAATATCAAACTCAAGGTAGTATCCTGCAAGTTTTCTGTTGCCGATATAGTAGAGAAATCTCTCGATCGCTTCTTCCGGCGAGACTGCACCTTCCAGGTCACAGTTTCGAATCCGGTGTACCGTGATGCTCTTCGCCGAGATATCTCTTTGCTGCTCGATATAAAGGTGGATCGTCTCGTTGGTAAGTATCTTGTTGGCACTTACTTTCACCGCACCGATAGAGACGATCTCATCATTTTTTGGATCAAGCCCCGTAGTCTCACAGTCAAAGACTACGATCTCGTCCCCATGCGCTTCATCAAAGAGAAAAGCGAAGCGCTCATCGGTCAGCTTTTTACGGTTCCATCTGCGTTTTAGTCTATCAAACATCATCTATCCTACACTACTCAGATGAAAATGATAGCCTACAAGCTTTCTGAACTGATCCACGCTTTTAAGCGCATCTTTCAGCAGATCACGCTCCAGCTTGCTTAGATCCTCGACAGAGATATAGTTGTCTATCTTCGATCCTTTACGTGACTTTCCGATCTGTGCACGCAGCCGGAAGGTATGGAGAACCTCCATCGCCTCCATCAGCTCTCTTGCATTCTCCTTATCGATGAAACCTGCATTGTTCAGCGCTTTGATACGCAAAGTCGTGTTGGTTGCACTGATCCCGTACTCCAGCGCCAATGCCCTGCATCCGTGCACCAGTGCGAAAAGGGCACCTTTCTTGATGTCTATCTCACCCTGATGATCCTTATCCTTGCTTACAAAACGTGAGAAAAGTCCAAGCGGAGACTCAAAACTCCCGATCGCTTTTGCAAAATGTACAAGGATTGAGCGATGCTCGGAAACCCTCTTCATCAGATAGGTTTTGATCCTTTGATGCAGGGTATGGTTACCCGCTACAGCAACAGAGTCAAAAAGGATCGCCAGCTCCATCAGCCCCTGATAGTCCGGATGTTCTATCCACCTGTCGATCTCGGCTTCATACGCACCCAGGGATTTTCGCCACTTTTCGTTGATGATCATGATACCGCCGCTGCATCGTGGAAAGCCTATCTCATCGAGTACTTCCAGGAAGCGTTCGGACACCTCCTGTGCATCATCGGGTTCAAATCCCTCTTCAAAGATCAGCGCATTGTCCTGATCGGTGCGCATGATCTGCTCGCTGCGTCCTTCGCTGCCAAGGAGGATCAGTGCACTATTTTTGTGCCATGACTCCGGGGTCACCAGCTCAAAGATCTTTTGATACATTTTTTTGTTGATTTCGGAGACCAGTTTAGCAATATATCGGCTTTTGACCCCTTTGATATGGAGCGCTTCGATCATCAGAGGTACCCTCTTGGCAGATGCAACCACACTTTGCAGATCCCTTGCTTTGTCCATCTGTACAGAGATAAGGTATGACTGATTCGAGAAGTAACTCAAAAGGTCAATGAGCTCAACTACTCCAGCACACGCTCCTGTATCATCCAGAAGCGGTAGGTGTTTGATAGAGTGTTCGGTCATTTTCAAGAGGATATTAAAAAGAAGCTCGTCTTTCTTGGCAGTGATGATCGGGTAGGTTTGTATATGACCAACCAGTTCCAACTTCTCCTCCTCTCTATGGAGGATGTAGTGTCTAAGGTCTGCATCGGTGACAATTCCGTACCCTCCCCTGTTTTCTACGATCAGACAACTGTTTTTCTCTGATTCCATGATATGAAGTGCGTGGGTGATAGGCATCTGAGAGGAAACGAGCGTGCCTTTGCGGAGGATATTTTCATCCACTCTGGCAACCATGATATCGCTCATGAGCGTAAACTCTTTTTTTTCTCCAAGCAGATCGATACGCTCGGCGACAGAGTAGAAGAAGTAGTTTTTAAAGGCTTCATTACCTTCAGTAATCTCCACAAAGATCCGTTTGGGTATCTCATAACAGATCAACTCTTCAGTCACTGTGTAGTTGTATTCGGAAGCACGGTTCTCTATGAGCTCTATCCCTCCGAAATTGTCATTGGAGTGATAGATATCGATCATCTCATCCTCACTGGAGGCTTCTACCGTTCCTTTGATAATAAAGTAGAGTAGTTCAGGTATTCGAGAAGCAGAGATCACTATCGTACCATTAGGGTAGTATGCCACCTGTGCGGATTTTTCTATCACCCTGAAAGCACTTTCGTCCAGATAACTGAATGGTGGATGTGATTTTAGATTTTCAAGTAATTCTATCACTGCTCTGCTTACTCCATGATATCCCAAAGCACCAAGGCTTTGGGGCTTCTCTTAGTGCGCTGACGCACCTTCTGCTCCGATACCTGTCTGAGATCTGATATCCTGTGCTTCGAATGCCTCGATCTCCTCTTTAGCCGTTTGTGACTTGTCGGTGACTGAGAAGAACCAGATCGCTACAAATGCCACCGTCACAGAAAAGAGTGCCGGATATTTATACGGGAATACCGCTTCTGCGTTGCCCAGGATATCCACCCATACGATCGGGCCGAGTACCACAAGAACCACTGCTGTAGCAAGTCCAAGGCTTCCCCCGATGGTAGCACCTCTTGTCGTAAGCTTCTTCCAGAACATAGAGAGGAAGAGGACAGGGAAGTTTGCCGAAGCCGCGATAGCAAATGCCAGACCGACAACGAATGCAATATTCTGCTTCTCAAACGCAATACCGAGGATGATCGCAACAATACCGAGCACAATCGTAGCGATCTTGGAGATTCTCATCTCCTGCGCTTCGGTTGCCTCTTTGTTAAATACATTGGCATAGAGATCGTGAGAGATCGCTGATGCCCCGGCAAGTGTCAGTCCGGATACAACCGCAAGGATCGTAGCAAACGCCACCGCAGAGATAAACCCGAGGAAGAAGTTGCCCCCTACTGCATGAGACAAGTGGATCGCAGCCATGTTTTTGCCGCCGATGATCGGAGAACCGCCTTCGATAGCCTGTTTAGCCAGGTCAAGATATTGCGGGTTATTCAGTACCATGACAATCGCACCGAACCCGATGATAAAGGTAAGGATATAGAAATATCCGATAAACCCTGTCGCAAAAAAGACCGATTTTCTTGCCTCTTTCGCATCTGCCACGGTGAAGAATCTCATCAGGATATGAGGAAGACCGGCCGTACCGAACATCAGTGCGATACCCAGTGAGATTGCAGAGATCGGGTCAGATACCAAACCACCAGGTGCCATGATCGCTTCACCTTTTTCGTGTACCTCTACCGCTTTGGCAAAAAGCGCTTCAGGGCTAAACCCGAAATGGCTCAGTACAGCGATCGCCATAAATGTAGCACCCGATAGCAGCAGGATCGCTTTGATGATCTGCACCCATGTCGTCGCAAGCATTCCGCCAAATGTCACATAGAGGATCATCAATGCACCCACAAGAACGACCGCATACTCATAAGGAAGGCCGAAAAGAAGCTGGATCAATTTACCCGAACCGACCATCTGTGCGATAAGGTAGAGGATCACCGTAGCGATCGACCCGAATGCCGCCAGTGTTCTGATCGGTGTCTGCTTGAGTCTGTAGGCAGCAACGTCCGCGAAAGTATACTTACCAAGGTTTCTCAGTCTCTCGGATACCAGGAAAAGAATGATAGGCCATCCCACAAGGAAACCGATTGAATAGATCAATCCGTCAAATCCCGCCAGATAGACCAACCCTGAAATACCGAGGAATGAAGCCGCTGACATATAATCACCCGCGATCGCCATACCGTTCTGGAAACCGGTGATCCCTCCACCTGCGGTATAGAAATCTTTTGCCGTTTTGATTCTTTTCGCTGCCCAGTAAGTGATACCCAGTGTACCCCCTACAAAGAGCAAAAACATAATAATTGCCGAAACATTGAGAGGCTGTTTTTCCACTTCGCCTTCCAATGCTCCAGCTGCAAATAAACCTGCACTGAGAAGCAGTGCCATCCATAAAATTCTATTCATTACCCTACTCCTTATCTCAGCTCATCTTTGATTTGCTGTGAGAGTCTGTCAAACTCGCCGTTCGCTCTTCTTACATAAATACCCGTAAGTGCAAATGCGATCACGATGATCGCAATGCCTATCGGGATACCGATCGTCATCACCCCATCACCCGTTTTCATTCCCAAAAATTCAGGCTCGAAGGCGATCAGCATGATAAATAGATAGTAGATCACTAGCATGATGATGGAGAGTGTCCATGCAAATCTACTTCGTTTACTGACAAGCTCCTGATATTTCGGGTTGTTCTTTACCTGTTCGACTTGTTCATGTGTCATTGTTGTTCCTTTTCTCTCTACAGTATCTTTTTACAACGATACTGTAAAAAACTTATTTTTAAAAGTTATAGTTTATAATAAATCTATATTCATCCCAGTCATATGTCGGACCAAAATCATCGGGGAAGTTCCCTCTGAATCTGTACTGAAGGGCTTCAGTCGCCTGATAGATAATATCAAAACCGCTCTCTTTCGTATCCAGTCCGGCTGCATAGGTTGCACTCTGGCCTACATCAAATGAGGCAAAATAGGCTGTCGCCTTCACCTTATACTCGCTGAAGTTATAGGTCGCTGCAACCTTATAGCTGTCTGTATCAGAGAAGAACTGATGTCTTGTTACCATTCCCTGAGTAAATGCCGGCATTCCCCCCCATGGAGTGATGATACCACCATTTTCCGCACCATTGCTGTCAGCAGTCTGAGAGTAGGCAACATATCCGCTCAAGTTTCCATAGGTAGCACCCAGTTTTACACCCCAGTAGTTGCTGTCCACTTTGCCTGCCAGTGCATCACCTACATCACTCTCGTTGATATACTGGAGTGAAGCATTCATTTTTACAGCATCATTGAACATACAGTTCCAGCCGATATCAGCCTGGAGATAGAGTGCATTGAGGATATCATGCGCATAGTAATCCCACGCCTGAAGCGTTACACCGTCGATCCCTTTATAGATCGCTGCCAGTGCCGTAACACCGGCCGTATCATTTCCGGCACCCAGTGCAATCTCTCCCATCTCTGCAAACTCGCCGTTCGTACCAAGCTTGTAGCCGTACCCGTAACCGCTCTGGATCGCAAGCGAAAGCAAACTTGGAGAAGTTGTGGGGTACACGTTACCGAATGTCCCCACACTCTCTTTGGTGATATGCGCAGCGATCAGGGTCGTATCTTTGAGATCGCTGTTGGTGAGCACCGCTGCCTCAAACAGGTTCGGAAGCATTCTCGCATCGTCTGCCCCGGCAAGCGGTGTATCAAGCTTCTGGCGGCCGACTTTGAGCGTCGTGTTCTCATAGGTATAGTTCAGGTATGCCTCACCGAGGAAGAGATAGTTTTTGAACCTGTCGCCATACAGCGCCGGGTCATAACTTGAACTTCCTGCCACCTCTGCATCTTCATCATGGATATCAAATCCATAGACCCCGTAAAGCGCTGCAGTCGCGCTCAATCCATAAAAGTACGGGCTCTTGTAACCGATATACCCGCCTGTTGCCAGTGAGTTACGGTTGTTCTCGATAGAACCTTTATAGGTCCTGTCGATATAGAAGGTACGCGATTGTCCAAAGACGGTACCATAGTCTACTTCGGTCTCAGCCATAGGCGCAGTTTCCTGCACCGGAGCGATCTCACCGCCGGCTGCAGCCAAGCTCACTGCAAACGAAGCAGCAAGACTTATCTTGATCAGTTTCATATTTCTCCTTGTTACCGAACCCTTTGTACAGCCTTTTATATTCTAAAGGTTCACAAAAGATTCCGGATTTCTGACACTCCTATCATAGAAGCAGAACATAGCATTAACATAGCATACCGGTTTTCGATCAATATTGCGGGAAAAAAAATCAAATTATGTATAAAATCGTTACATGCTTGTCAGGAGTTAAAGTGAGAGAAAAGCAAAATGAATCAATGACGATTTAAAGGCTGTGTAGATCAGTGTTTGGTCAGTTTGTACCCTATCCCCTTGATACTGACGATCAGATCCTCTTTTAGCACCTGGCGTACCCTATGCATCTCGGCCCTGATCGTTGCAGCATCCACATGGATGTCATCCCACACATAGTGCCTGAGCATATCAAAGTCCACGACTCTCTCCACATTGGAAGCAAGCAGACGCATGATCTGTTGATGCTTTGGTTTGAGTTCCTGTTCGACATTGTCAAAGAGCAGCCTATCCTTCTCAAGGTCATAACTGTACATCCGACTCAGCTTGACCATGCTTTTTGAGTGGATATCTGCCATTTTGAGCAGCCGTTCTGTATGCAGCGTGAGCTCTTTGAGGTGAAAGGGTTTTTTAAGGTAATCGTAACATCCGAGTTCATAAGCCTTGGAGATCTGTTCGATCTGAGTGATCGCGGAGATAAAGACCGTGGGGACATGGATCTTCTCTTTCTGGAGCTTTTCAAGCAACGAAAGGCCATCGATGGAAGGGGTGTTGATATCGAAGATAAAGAGGTCATAAGAGGTTTTTTTGATCTGCTGATAGGCCTCCTCTCCATCCTCAAATGCATCGACGATATACCCTGTTGCCGTAAGATACTCAACAATGGCACTTTGGAGCATCAACTCATCTTCTAGCAGGAGTACTCTCATCTTTTTTTCCCTTTCTTAAACCGATAACTGAAAACCGTCATTGCTTCACTGGAAACCACATCGATCATGATCCCCTCTTTTTCGCAGATCTCCCCTACGATCTCGAGCCCCAGCCCAAAGCCGGATTTAACCTTATCTTCCCTGTGGAACGCCTCAAAGATCTTCTTTGTATCTTCGATCTTTTTTGAGCGGGTCACAAACCGTATCACGATCTCTCCCTCTTCTTCATCTAGTTCGATCCTGATATCCGTACCCCGTTTTGCATATTTTATAGCATTGGAGAGGTTGTTGTCAATGATGCGCTGAAGTTCCAGCCCATTGAACCAGAGACTTCCACACTCGCACAGTTCTGTTACGATCCTGTGATCGTTGCTGTGCGCGATCTCCTCGAAAAATTTGATGCGCGAAAGCAGATAGTCCCTGATATCGATCCACTCTTTCTCGTAATCGAGCCGGTCTTTTTTAACCATATAGCTCAGGTCTTCGTAGATCGTGGAGATCATCTTGGCTGCCGCTTCGATCTTGGTGAGATACCTGTTCTCTCCGTACTTCATCTTATAGATATCGATATGGGTCATGATCACCGCCAGCGGTGTGTTGACCTCATGGATAGAGTGTTTGATGAAGCTGTCCTGTGCTGCGACAAGCTTCTCGTTGTACTGCATCTGGTCTTGAAGTTTCGCCGTTTTTTTGAGTACTTTCTCCTCCAATGAAGCATTGAGCTCCCTGAGCTCCCTGTTTTTCTCATGGATGGCACTCACCATCTCGTTGACATAGGCTACGAGCACCTGGAACTCTTTGATCTTGATCTGACGTTTGTCGATCACGATATTGTAAAGTACCGACTGCCGGAAAAAGTCCCTGAATGTCGACATCTCTTTCTGTATGATGCCATTGATCAGCTTGATCCCGCCCCAGGCGATCCAGAAGAGGATCGATGAGAGCGTCAGCACCTCCATGATATACCTGATCAGACGCTCTTTCATTTTCTCTTTTTTTGCATTGATCATCGCATCGATCTCATCCAGGTAGACACCCGTTCCCACCAGCCAGTTCCACGCTTTGTAGGAAGCAGCGTAAGAGACCTTGGAAGAGAGCCGGGCATTTACAGGGTTCTCCCAGAGGTACTCTACATATCCTCCGCCGGTTTCAGCTTTCTTGATCAACTCCTTGAGGATATATTTGCCGTTGGTATCCTGTAGTGCTATCATGTTTTTGCCGCGGTTTTCAGGCTTGTTTGGATCAGAGATATTGACCCCCTCCAGCGTATAGATAAAGATGTAACTGCTCCCGTTTTTGCGGTCAAAGAGGTGTTCTATGGAGTTGATGATATGTGCTTTGATCTGATCCGGGTTCAATTTCCCGCTCATTTCAGTCTCTGAATAATCGATATAGGCTATAACCCTTTCTGTTTCCTCTTTGGCTTTTGCTTTCTGTGAAGTGAGGTAGGCATTGCGAAGATGGATCGATTCCTGTTCGAAGTCCCGATACTCTTCAAAGATCACCAGGAAGGTAAAAAGAAGCGCAAAGAGGAAAAGTACAATGATCCCTAAAAAATTGATCGAGTGGAGACTCAGGTTGTTTAAAAGTTTTTTCATTGTACCATGGAGGCCCTGTCAGATGATGATCTTCTCTGCCACATCCAACCCGAATCCGCCCAGTCCGACAAACTCGGTATCTTTATTGGTGGTAAGAAGATTGATGTTTTTGATTCCGAGATCTTTGAGTATCTGCGCACCGACACCGAACTCTTTGGCCTGCTCATGTGAGATCACTTTCGTATCCAGGAAGACGAGTACGCCGCCATTCTTCTTGAGATAGTCGATCGCATTGTTAAGGGTCTGATAACGTTTGTCATCCAGGACAAGATCGATATCCTGTCCGATATTGTGAAACTTTACATTGGAGGTCTCATGGGCTTTATAGAACTGTATCACGGTATGTGTACGCCCCAGATGGTCACGGTAGGTGATCTTCTCAACCTTCATGCCTCTGAGCAGCGACTCCTCTTCTTTCACGCGTTTTACCAGCTTTTCATTTGCCAGACGGTACTCTACGATATCGGAGATATAGACGATCGGCATGTGATGTTTTTCAGAGAAGATCTCCAGGTCATCCATACGCGCCATCGTCCCGTCATCCTTGATGATCTCGCAGATCACCGCCGCGGGGACAAGTCCCGCGAGTTTGCAGAGATCCACAGAACCCTCCGTATGCCCGGTACGCACGAGGGTCCCCCCGTCTTTTGCGATCAGAGGGAAGATATGCCCGGGACGCACAAAGTCATCCGGGACGGTCAGCGGATTGGCAAGCCTGCAGATACAGTCATCCCTTTCCGCAGCCGAGATACCTGTAGAGGCTGTGGCCGAGTCTATAGAGATCGTAAATGCCGTTTCATGTGCCGATACGTTTTTATCCACCATCGGTACCAGGTCAAGCTTTGCCGCGATCTCTCTGGTCACGGGTGTACAGATAAGACCTCTCGCTTCTTTTGCCATGAAGTTGACAAGCTCGGGTGTCGAAAAGGTAGCAGCATAGACAAGGTCACCTTCGTTCTCCCTGTCCTCATCATCCATCATAATGACCATTTTCCCGCTTTTGATCTCTTTGATCGCTCTCTCTACCCGTGCTATCGCTTCAGCTGACATTGCATCTCCCATTTGCCCTACATAATATAGAATTTTTTGAATTAAGTAGGGGTATTATACCTTTTCCTTCTTCATCTATCCAATCAATGCAAAAAAAATTTAATAAATTTTAAAGAAATCTAAAAAATTCCTTGACAATTTCTATCATTTGGGCTATAATGCCGTCCACATAAGCATTACAGCCTTATGAGAGACAACTTATTGGGGTATCGCCAAGCGGTAAGGCCTCGGTTTTTGGTACCGATATTCGGGGGTTCGAATCCCTCTACCCCATCCACTCAGGATTTTATATCCTTACTTTTTAACTGTCGCGGGATAGAGCAGCTTGGTAGCTCGTCGGGCTCATAACCCGAAGGTCGTTGGTTCAAATCCTTCTCCCGCAACCAATCTAACTATATAATTTTTAATCATTTTATATATTTTAAACTGTCGCGGAATAGAGCAGCTTGGTAGCTCGTCGGGCTCATAACCCGAAGGTCATTGGTTCAAATCCTTTTTCCGCAACCAATCTCAACCACTAAAATTTAATCCATTAAAAAACTAGATCAATATTGTTTTTTATTGCAATTTAATTGACAATCTCTTTCATTTAAGCTATAATGCCGTCCACATAAGCAATAGAGCCTTATGAGAACCAACTTTTTGGGGTATCGCCAAGCGGTAAGGCCTCGGTTTCTGGTGCCGACATTCGGGGGTTCGAATCCCTCTACCCCATCCACTTAGGATTTTATATCCTTATCTTTAACTGTCGCGGGATAGAGCAGCTTGGTAGCTCGTCGGGCTCATAACCCGAAGGTCGTTGGTTCAAATCCTTCTCCCGCAACCAAATCTTCAAAAAACAATTTCTCCAACACATTTAAGATAAAAATCGTTCATTCAAATTGCAGGTGCAGTTTTATCCTGTTCCTGTTGACGATAAGCAAGGTAACGCCATGATATGGCTATCGAACACCTCACTTTATCATGAAAACTCTATTTTTCTTCTTCAATGAAGTGTTCAGACTCATCATATGGCTTATTCTCTGCTATTGCCTTCATGATCAGCGCTATGAGTGTTTCCGTATCATGTAGATCCAGATCAAGGATCACAGGTTCTTTCCCAAATTTCTCTTTATGTTCTTCTATCAGTATTTTAAGTATCATCTTTTTTTTGCTTGTTTGAGCGCTTCGCCTTCTCTATCCATCCGATGGGTCATAGACAATAATCCACCATCGATAAAACGATATCCAAAAGCTACAAACTCCCCCCTTTGCTGTAGTCATTCGATTCTAACATATTTATGATTAGTCTATGTCAATATTTCCGGCATTTCTATTCTAAATGCATCAGTGAAAAACATATGTATCGATGGAAAATGCACTTCCAACGTTCCGGAGGAAGTGCAAAGGAGAAGATCGCCTATGAGCGGGAAGAGAGTTCAAGATCGATCGCTTCTCTGAGTTCGTCCAGGCTTTTATCCAGGCTGCTGTCGTTGCCGAGCCTGCCAAGGTTCATACTTACCTTGTCCACAAATTGGACGTCAAAACCGCTTTTTGAGTATGCTACCTGTGCATAGACCGTCGTATAACTGTTTCTGTCCCTGTTTTGATATCTGTATGCGTGGTATTGGTGGTTTTTGAGCCTTTTTTTGAAATAGAGTCTCTGCACAGCGCCTGTTTCCGAGGGAGTATATTGTGTCCACGCATCTTTCTGGGCGCCTTTTTGTATTGCCTTGAGTATTTTCTTTTCCTCTACTGTCATAGGTGACGCCGCATATCCGTTTGATCCTATCAAAAAGCCTACTATTGTTGTAAGCACGAGTAATTTTTTCATTATTATTCTCCTGAATGGTTATTGATTTTAATGGTTTGATAAAAAATGATTGTTGGTTAAGAATGGAGAGATATAGGGGGTTTGAATATGCTGTTGAGATAGAGAAGATTGATACGGGGTACCACCCAGTAAAAGCCCATAAAGGCATAGGTATCTCTGAAATCAGATATCATGATATTGGCAATAAAATCATCAGATGTCTTTGACTCTTTTTCTTCCAGTAAAATCTCTACCTGTGTTTCCGATACGGGATCAACAGACTGAGGCGAAGTGATATCAAACAAGATCAGACTCAACATAATGACAAGGATTGATACGAGATAATACCTGCTCAGCTTCATGGACAGGATACTACCATAACGGATAAAATATGTCAATGAGAGCCTTCCAAGGAAGGTGCAGAGTGACAGGGGCTGATATTCTCCCCTATCTCTCCCCGCCATGAATCATCTCTGAGATGATACCCTTCTCCTCTCTGTTTTCTGCGATGATCACGCCGATGATGTGCAGCGGAACAAAAATGAGTACCGCGTTATAGACCAGTTCGTGAAGCTCTTTGAGCGTGTGCGTCCCCTCTTCGGTCAGGGAGAGTGCTTCATGGAAATGAAGGATCAGGCCGCTTGCAGCCATAAAGATCAAAATCCCGTAAATCACGATATAACCCGCTTTGACGACCTTTTTGTGAAGCGTCTCCTCTTTGAGGTTTTGGTAGTTGCGTTTTCCGCTATCGGTAAAGAAGAGCAAGATCCTCCAGAGCAGCAATGCGGCGAGCGCATACCCCAGGAGGATATGCCACTCCCACATCGGTGCACGGATGGCTTTTGCCAATACCTTTGCCTGTTCTGTGGTTACTTCCAGGTTCATTTCGCTGAGCTTTCCGCTGAGCAGTTCGCTGTTGGTTCTCCAGCTTTAAAACGTTTTTCGTAAAAACACCGTCCCCAGCAGTCCCAAAACCACTGCAGCATGCACCCAGTGCCAGATCCTAAAATCCAAACGCCATTTTTTGATACCGTCAAAAATTTTCTGTAAATTCATCATCAACTTCACTGAGCTGTTCCAAATCTTCCCACGAAACATATTTTCTATCGAGCCATTTTG
>JACXUO010000118.1 GCA_014763885.1 Campylobacterales bacterium | reverse complement strand
AGTTTTCCTCCGGTCCACAAAGGCTGTGATACAACGGCGGTCCCATCCCATGCCTTGTTTTGGTTGACACCCTGGTTCGCACTAAAAGAGAGTGTCGGGAAATAGTTCCATTTCGCACTCTCTATCTGAGCGTCAGCACCCCTTATCATATGCGTTTGCATTTTGATATTTGGATGATTTTTGATCACCATAGAAACCAACTCATTGACGCGATAGGAGTCTTTTGCGCATACCATACTACTAAGTCCGACAATCAAAATCAAACAAATATTTCTCACCGTTCCCCTTTTTGCCCAATATATTATCTATTTTAAAATATATTGTCATGATCTACCAACTTATTTCAATTATAACATATTCAAAAAGCGTAAAGCTTAAATAGAACAGAGAAAGGTGATGATATTACCCCGTGTATACTCTTCATACTTAGAGGCAATTCTTTCGGTACTATCGCTTACAGGATCAATTTCATTGAACCATTTTCTAAAAAATCATAATTCATTTGACTTTTTTAATTATTTGGTTGTATAATGACTTGTATGCTTTTTCGTATACAAAATTATATTCATATTACATAAGGAAGGTTTTTTATGGACGGGTTGCTCGATACATTACACTTGGGAGATTTGCTAGGAAGCGTAGGACATTTGGTTGGTACTGTGGCTCATACTGTAGATACAGTTGCTACTGTTGCTGATGTTGTTGTTGACGATGTAGCGAATTTGGCTCTTTCTGTTGACCACATTTTGGATGTAACCACTTCAGTTGCTACAACAGCGATCACAGCGGATATCGTAAATGTTCTATTGGTTGCGGATGCTGCAGTTGATAACACAACTGTGATTGTTGATAATCTTGTAAACGGTACGGTACTGCCTGCGGTTAACAATGTTGTTGGTTTGGTTGACTTTGCTGTCAACGACATGGTACTTGGTACTGTAGGGACTACACTTGGATTGGTTGACGGTATTTTAGATACTACACTCGGTCTTGCTGGCGGTCTTGTCGGGTCTGCGACAAGCGGCTTGATTGCATAATTGACCCCTACCCTCCTTTTAAGGGGAGGGTATTTTACTATTCGGGCAGACAATTTATCATAAAAATTTTTTAAAAGAGAATATCAAAAAGCAGTTTTTTTCCTGTTTGGGGAAGGGGCGGGGTGTGTCTTCTCATCTGTACACCATAGATACTATAACGGGGTTTGTCACATAGTTGGTTTCAAGATACCCTTTTCAAGTATTTTAATAGATCGTATTCACAAGAGAGAAGTGGAAGTGGGTTGGCTGAGATTTTATATCAAAACTTCAGCCAACTTTCTTTGAAAAATAAATCAGGGGGAGATAAGGTTAGGGATCAAAATCTCTTTTTGGAGATGGTCTTATCTTAAGGAGGATAAAAGAATATGAAAAATTTAATCGGTAGATCGCTGCTTGCAGGGATGTTGGTATTTGGTGTTGTAGGATGTACTTCTCAAAAGCAGATCATCCAAAAAGAGGACCTCGGTTTTACAGCCCCGGGTGATTTAAAGAATGAGGCTTTGATTGTTTTTTACCGTGAAGGAGGCAGCAAAGCTGATATTCCGAGGGTTTGGGTGGAAGACCGTATCGTGGGGGCATTGATGCCAAACCAGTTTGCACAGACATGGTCATGTCCGAGAAGAGTCACTGTCCATATCAAAAACGGCTCAAATGTTGCCAGACACTCTATCGTTGCGCCAAAAGGCGAGATTCTCTATCTTGAAGTCTTCAAGCAGAGAAACGGAAGTTCAAATCGACGTTGTCTCAGGAGGGTAGAAAGACGATCAATACACTTGCGGACAAGATCAAAACCGACTATTTCAACATCAAAAAGATCCGTATCGAGGGGCACACCGACCGTATCGGAACACACGAATACAACGACAGGCTTTCAGAGGCACGTGCAAGAACAGTTGCAAACCGCATCAAAGCGATCAACCCGGGCGTCCGTATAGAAGCAAGGGGAATGGGAGAACGATACCCGGTCAAGAAGGGGTGCAAAGGCGAAACTGCGACTCCGGAGCTGATTGAGTGCCTGGCTCCCAACAGACGGGTCAGCATAGAGATCATCGGCATTCAGAACGATGCACAATAAACAATAGTGGAGGAGAGAAAAAATGGGTAGAGAGATTGTAGTCATTGTCAAAGAGGGGCAGAATGTCATCTCAAGCAATACAGTGGCGGAAGGCAGCGGAAGGCCTTTGGTCATCAAAGCGAAATCGCATCAGTCCTATGAGCTGAAAAATATTACCAAAGGGGTGGCTCCAGATGAAATCTATGTCATACGGGACGGCAAGAACCTCAAAATCAAAATCGGGAACAGAGAGAGTAAGACCGATGACGTTGCAGATATCATTATCGAAGAGTATTTTGAACATGACTGTCATCTGATCGGAGTCGCTGAGAACGGTCAGTACTATAACTACATTCCGCAGGGAGCAGACCCGGAGGCATCCTACTACAGCCTTGGTGGCGAAACGCTTGTTTCCGAGAGTGAAACAGACTGGCTTCCGATCATTCTGGGTGTACTTGGTGCAGGTGCGATCGCTGCAGCTGCCAGTGGCGGCGGCAACGACACCCCTCCTCCTCCGGTAGATAATTATCCTCCTGATATCCTCACGGTAACATTGACTGACAATGAAGCTCCAATAGAAGGAGAGATCACTTCAGACACTGTTACCAATGATACGACTCCTGTGATCAGCGGTATTACTGAGGCCGGTGCTGAAGTTACTGCCAAAGATGATGGCGGAAATATACTTGGTACCGC
>JACXUO010000039.1 GCA_014763885.1 Campylobacterales bacterium | reverse complement strand
TTAAAGAAGTGGGCGATGATCTCCTGCCCCTCTACCGGCTGGCTTGTACCCGTATCATTCAGGAAGAGTGACAATGCTCTGTTCTCTCCGCCTTCTGAAATATTCACACTTGCAGGCACTGCTGTAAGGTTATAGGTAGTTGTATCCACTGTCGGCGTTGAAGTCGAGGTAAAGTTCACCGCTACATTCGTATCATGGCTGTTCGTTGCATTCGGAATAGAGAAGGTGATATCAAAATCACTCAGTCCGCTGATACTCTCCGGCGCAGTATAGTTAAATACAACCTGTCCGTTGCTGTTGGTGATTGCGCTGTATGCACTCAGTGTCCCGCTGTTCGGGTTAAAGAAGTGGGCAATGATCTCCTGCCCCTCTACCGGTTGATTGGTGCTTGTATCTTCAAGGAAGAGTAACAATGCTCTGTTCTCTCCACCTTCTGAAATATTCACACTTGCAGGCACTGCTGTAAGGTTATAGGTAGTTGTATCCACTGTCGGCGTTGAAGTCGATGTAAAGTTAACGGTTACATCTCTCTGGAGCCCAGGAGTCCCGTTCACTACTTCAAACGTGATGGTAAGGTTCCCTGATGGAAGTGTCTCGGGTGCCGTATAGTTGAATACAGCCTGCCCATTACTATCCGTTGTCGCGATATAGCTGTTCAGCTTCCCGTTATTCGGGTCAAACCATAAAGCCCTGATATCCTTGTCAGCTACAGGGTCGTGTGTTGAAGTATTCGCGAGGTAAAGTGAAAGTGCTCTGCTCTCTCCTGCCTCCGAGATATTTACGCTATTAGGCACTGCAACCAACTCCATCCCGGTTGTATCCACTTCCGCCCCAGGTGATGCCGTAAAGCTCAGAACTACCTCTTTGGGGGTAATCGTTGTATTATCTTCCAAAAAGTAATCTGCGGTCAAAGTGACACTGCTGCCGTATGCCGGAAGTGTTTCAGGCGAGGTATACTCAAATGTTGCATAACCGTCAGGGCCTGTTGTAGCCTCGTAAACAGCTGTATTCCCATAGGTATTGTCAAATGGCCGAAGTTTGATCGTTTCGCCTACCGCAACATATCCATCTTTCAGAAGCTGAACTTTGATTTGATATTTTGTATTTGCCTCACTGACAGTCAAAGGCGTTGTCGCATTATAAAAGCTGTAACCATCATCGTGTTGCGGAGTGATACTTCCGCTATAATCAAAGGCAAAACTTACCTGACGTGTATCACTTTGGCTTCCACTGGTGATCTTCTGCGTAGCTGTCAACAGATATCCTGTTGGTGTGCAGTTCGCATCAAAAGTGCCTGTAACATAAAGCGCTTCAAGTGAATCTTTCAGACCCTCAAATTTTAGTGTTGTAGGAGTATATCCGATCGCATTGATCGTACATTCGCCCGTTACCTCCAGACTAAAACCGCTCAACTCTACAAGATAGGCTTCATCAATTAACTTTCTAAACGGCATCGTTAAAGAGAAATCTGTACCATTCGGTGCCTGCAGGATCTCCTGACCTTGCAGCTCTAACACCTTATCAAGTGCAGGGTTTGAACCGCCGTCCGGTTTGCTGTTGCTTCCACATCCTGTCAATACAACAGAAAGCAGAAATGTCAATATGACTAAAACATTTTTCATCATAATCAATCCTTCCCCCTATTAATAAAAGTAGTTAAGTCCTACAACTACACTCTCGATATGGTCTGTATGGGCAGCTTCCGTAAGGGAGTACCGATACATCACATCAATATCGAAATGCTCTGTCACTCCGAAGATAAATCCGGCCTGCCCGCCATAGAGGAAGCCGCTCTCATCAATACCTTCAGATTCATAATTCATATACCCGGCATTGATCCCGATAAATGGACGGAAAGAGAATGATTCTGATTCATTGTTGAAAAGGTAGTAATCGAACTGCACAAGTCCTTTTTCATAGTTCTGATCATCATCCGAACTGTCAAAATAATCAAACACCAACATTGTTCTCCATGCCTCGTTTTGGGCACCAAGACGCAACCCCAGCTCAACATCGTCACCTTCATAATCATTGACTAGAAAAGTATCCGCCTGGATCTTCGCCGCTCCGGCTTCAAAACCAATGAATTTTTTTACTTCGGAAAGTTCTGCAGCATGTAAAGTACTACCCAATACCAAACATGATAAAGCAACTGCTACCTTTTTAACCATCATCAACTCCTTATATAATGTAATATGCATTACTTACGCAATGACTCTAGCTACAAGAATAGCATATTTTTATATTTTTTAAGATTAAGTAGAGATTTTTTTATAGAAAATTATTATAAAGTCTGGATAGGCACATCAAAAATCATATGACCCAAATCAGACATTCTCAGAATTTTGCTATAGAAACAGCTTATACGGAGAAAAAATTGGACAGAATGACTTTTGGATAAAAAATATAGAAATGATAATAAGTGTTTTGTCTAAAATGTAAAATTTGATTGATTAAGGATGGTGTCAAGAGAGGGACTTGAACCCTCGACCTCCGGCTTATGAGACCAGCGCTCTAACCAGCTGAGCTACCTTGACATCTTGTTGGAGGTCGAAATTATAGCTATGGTTTCCTTAAGAAAACTTTAAATAAATGAAAAATTAAAGATTTAGCAACTTTTCTACTTTCTCATAGTCGAAACCGCAAACCCATTGTGTACCTATCAGATAGACCGGTACACCGCGACAGCCATGTTTTTGACAATCTTTAGCTGCTTTTTGATCTTTAGTAATATCTACAGTTTTAAACTTAATTCCATTATCTCTCAGATGTTTTTTTGCCGTTGTACACCATTTGCATGTCGGTGTCGTAAAAAGCACAACCTTCTTTTGCTTTTTAGAGTTAGGCTGCATCATTTACTCCTTTATATAATATAAAACAGAATATACCTGCTAGAGACTTAAATTACCATAACAGTATCAAAAACTTTTAGTCAGATTGACTAAACTTATTGACAATAAAAGAATATTAATGTAAAATCGCACAAAATCAAAACTATATAAAGGAGCAATAATGAACTTTAAACCACTTGGTGACAGACTATTAGTCGAACGTGTTGAAGAGGTTTCTACGACTGCATCGGGGATCATTATTCCTGACAACGCAAAAGATAAACCTTCGCAAGGTACTGTTATCGCCATCGGAAATGATGTTGAAGAGATTAACGTAGGCGACACCATTGTCTTTGGTAAATATTCAGGTACGGAAATTACTATCGATAGTAAAGAGTACCTCATTATGGAACAGTCAGATGCACTAGGAATATTATCGTAATTCTAGCTAGATCAACAAAATTAAATTTCTTATATAAAAAGGATAATAACAATGGCAAAAGAGATATTTTTTTCAGATAAAGCAAGAAACGGACTTTATGAAGGCGTATGTAAACTTGCAGATGCAGTAAAAGTAACTATGGGACCAAGAGGTCGTAACGTTTTGATCCAGAAGAGCTATGGTGCACCGCATATCACAAAAGATGGTGTCTCCGTCGCCAGAGAGATCGAACTGTCTAATCCATTACAAAACATGGGTGCTCAATTGGTTAAAGAGGTAGCGAGCAATACAGCTGATGAGGCAGGTGACGGTACTACCACAGCTACGGTATTGGCGCACTCTATCTTTAAAGAAGGACTACGCAACATCACAGCCGGTGCCAACCCGATCGAAGTAAAAAGAGGGATGGACAAGGCTAGTGCAGCGATCATTGCAGAGTTGAAAAAGATCTCTAAAGAGGTCAAAGATAAAAAAGAGATCGCTCAGGTCGCAACAATCTCTGCAAACTCTGACCACAGTATCGGTAACCTGATCGCTGAAGCAATGGACAGAGTAGGAAAAGACGGCGTGATCACCGTAGAGGAAGCTAAAGGGATCGAGGATGAACTGGAAGTCGTAGAAGGTATGCAGTTTGACAGAGGCTACCTCTCTCCATACTTTGTAACCAACACAGAAAAAATGACATGTGAAATGGAAAATCCAATCATCTTACTTACTGATATGAAGATCACTTCGCTTAAAGACCTTGTCCCTGTACTTGAACAGGTACAACAGACGGGTAGACCTCTTCTTATCATCGCTGATGATCTTGAAGGTGAGGCACTTGCGACATTGGTACTCAACAGACTTAAAGGTGTCCTGAATATTGCTGCAGTCAAGGCACCAGGATTTGGTGATAGAAAAAAAGCAATGCTTCAGGATATCGCGATCCTGACCGGTGCTACGGTCATCACTGAAGAGCTGGGTCTTTCACTGGAGAAAGCAACACTTCAGGACCTGGGTCAGTGTGGTAGAATTGTGATAGACAAAGATGATACTGTGATCGTAGATGGTAAAGGCTCAGCAGAAGCAGTACAGGCTAGAACAAACGAAATCAAAGTTCAGCTTGAGTCTACAACAAGTGAATATGACAAGGAAAAACTTCAGGAGAGACTTGCAAAACTTGCTGGCGGTGTAGCAGTCATCAAGGTAGGTGCGGCAACCGAAACTGAAATGAAAGAGAAAAAAGACAGAGTGGATGATGCCCTTTCAGCAACCAAAGCAGCAGTGGATGAAGGCATCGTCATCGGTGGTGGTGCTGCTCTGATCAAAGCAGCCAAAGCAGTGAAACTTGATCTCAGCGGCGATGAAGAGGTTGGTGCGCAGATCATCCTCAGAGCTGTATTTGCTCCGATCAAACAGATCGCGAGCAATGCGGGCTTCGATGCCGGTGTGGTAGCAGATAAAATTGCTCATGCAGAAGATCCGAACTTGGGATTCAATGCTGCGACAGGTGAATATGTAGATATGCTTGATGCAGGGATCATCGATCCGCTGAAAGTAGAACGTGTAGCGCTTCAAAATGCGACATCTGTAGCAAGCTTGCTCCTTACGACTGAGGCTACAATCTCGGATAAAAAAGAGGAGCCAACTCCAATGCCTGATATGCCACAGATGCCAGGAATGCCAGGGATGATGTAATCGCTTTTCGATTTACACTACCGTACTCCATTGGGGTACGGCCTATTTTTACCAACGATTTTATCCCCCCTTCAATATTTTTACTTTCCTAAATCGATCAACGCAACAAAGCTGGCAAATGATTATGCCACTATAAAAACCGGTACCTAAGCCTCACCTCGGTACTTAAAAGAGTGAACTATTTTTTTGTGATCCTCTTATCGCAAATCACTGGCCAATCCCGTTCATAGAGTGCCTGCAATGTTCGTCTGTGCTAAGGTAGATAGCTGAGGAAGCGGGTTATTATCTCTTATTTCATCAATCAAACTGTATCGTAAAAGATTCCGCATCCAGTGCGGAATGACAATAGGAACTATTTTATGGGATCTAACGTAAAAGCTTTTGAAACTCAAATGAAGGTAAAGGTTTTGAAAAGTGGTACCCCTGCAGATAGTCACAACCGTATGAGGCCATAAGGTCAGCAACCTGCTGATTTTCAACACCTTCAACAGTCACCTGCATCTCCAGATTGTGGGCAAGTTCGATCATCCCCAGTACGATTCTCTGATCCTCCGGTTTTACGAGGATATGCTCCATAAACGATCTGTCAATCTTCAGAACATCCGCGGGGAACTTTTTGATATAGGAAAAAGAGGTATACCCCGTACCGAAATCATCCAAAGCAATACGCACGCCCAGTTTATGAAGTTCATGAAACACCTTCAGTGTGCTTTTCTCGCTCTCCATCGCCTTGCCTTCCGTGACTTCAAAAACGATCAATCCAGGATCTACCCGGCTCTCCTGCAACTTTTTCTCTACCTGTCCCAAGAAGTTTCCGCTCTCTATCTCTATCATCGAAACATTGATCGATACCGGAATTTGTTTGAACTTAAAGAGCTCCCAGCGTTTTTGTTGCTTCAGTACCTCATTGAAGATATATTGCCCTACTTCGATGATAAAACCTGTTTTTTCCATGATAGGGATAAAGGCATCGGGCGGTATCATACCATGGACAGGATGAATCCATCTGATCAACGCTTCTGCCGAAACAACTTCCCTGTTCTTGGCATCCATAAGCGGCTGATAATAAAGCTCAAACTCATTATTTTCAAGTGCCAGGTGCATCTCATTATAGAGTGTCAGCTCATCAAAGACAAACCTTGCCTGTTCGGGTATAAAGACATGTACCTGACCATGCCCCCGGGACTTCGCTTCACACAACGCTTTATAGGCATTGTCAAGCAGATTCCGTGTATTTCCGCTATCAGGATAGATACTGACACCTACCGATGCAGTCAAATACATTCTGACATCCTGCATTTTATAGAACCTTTTCAGCTCTGCTTGCAGCTCTTCCACAAAATTCAACGCTGTCTGAGGATCAGCTACATCCTTCATCACCAGCAAAAAATCGTTGGAATACATATGATAGACACTAAACGCATCTTTTTCTGATCTTGAAACAAGATAGTTTGCAAGCTTGATAATGATCTTCGTGGATTGTTCATACCCCAATAGTGATCTGAGTTTCAGGAAGTTGTCTATCTCCACTACGATAAAAACGATCTTTCCCTTGATCAAATGGGTTTTTGCAAAGAGGAGATTAATCTCTTCAAGTGCTTGATTCTGGTTGGGGAGCTTTGTCACATTATGACGGTGCGCCAACGCTCTGCACTCCTCTTCATAACGTAGATAACGTAGATCCTGAAGGGTAACGATATACTTCCACTCATCATCCATCTGACTGTTTTGGATAATGTGCATTGTAGCGGGTATTGTACCTTTCTCATGGATTCTGAGCTGTGTATGTTCCAGATTGTACACCTTGTTTCCGGAGCTCACCAGTTCGCTCTCGATCAACTCGTCGAGTCTCAACCATTTTTTATTCACTTTGATTTTAATCGACTGATTGATCTGATTAGAAGTATTATTGGGCTTTAATCCCAATAACTTGATCATCAGTGTATTGAGATAGACCACCTGGTAAGAAGAGGAGAGGACCAGGACGGATTCTTCAGAGCTGTCAAGCACTTTTTCCAACAGCTCCCTTGATGCACCTGTAAGGGCCGACGGTCTACGCAGTAAACGTTTTACGATGAGGGAGGACAGTGTCATGAGTACAATAAAGATCCCCGTTATCCACAGAATATCCAGTTCGGAGATATTGTTTTTCAGCTCTTCTAGATTCAACTGCATAACCTTTTTGGATAGATATCCTGCTTCGATATCACTGATCTTTTTTTCCCTGCTTTATCATAAACAGGTATCATTTTAAAACCCTGAGGCTTAATAGTATCAGTTTTCTACTTAAATTTCATGTCGATAGGTATCACTTGATCTCAAGTTCCGTCACAGTGAGACAGCGTGCTTCAACCCTGGCGGTTTGATCTTCGAGGATAAACGTTTGATCCCTTTTTAATCCCTCCAGTGGGATCGTTCTGCCCTGAGAGGAGACTTGTGCCCACCCTTTTTTATACTGCTTTTTGGGATCGGTCATCTCAAATCTTTTTGTCAGATATCCCAAGAGCTCCATTTTATGCTGCAGAACAAATCCCATCTGTTGGGAAAAGTTTTTTTCTATCTCGGGAAGCATAGAGAGCTCTTTATCCAATTTGCGATTGATCGCTCTTTTAAACTCGCTTTTCAGCTCTTCATATCTCCTGCTAATCTCTTCAAGTTTCCGTAGTGGGGATGAGCGCAGGATCAGCTCATTGTGATGCGCCAAAGCTTTCTCTTTTTGCCTTATTTTTTCCTGCCACATATAGCTGAATCGTTCCTGCAGTTCACTCAGTGCATACATCACCTCCTGCAGATCAGGCAATATCATCTCCATCGCGGCGCTGGGTGTCGGTGCACGCAGATCAGCAACGAAATCCGAGATCATGACATCTACTTCATGTCCTACCGCACTTACAACAGGCGTATGCATCGCATAGATTGCATCGGCAACACTCTCCTCGTTGAATGCCCAGAGATCTTCCGTACTTCCTCCACCCCTTCCTACAACCACCACGTCAGCTTCCAATCTGTCTGCATAGGCAAGCGCCCTGGCTATCTGAGGCGCTGCATTCTCCCCCTGGACCAGGGTATCTACAATCACCACTTCCAGCAACGGCCAGCGTTTCTGGATGATCTTTAGCATATCATGCAGAGCCGCACTCTCTTTGGCGGTAACCAAAACAAGCTTTTGAATAATTTTCGGAATCGTTTTTTTACCCGTAGGATCAAAGTAGCCTTTTGCTTTGAGCTTCTCTTTAAGCTGTTCATAGGCCAGCGCTAAAGCACCCTTCCCGTAGGGCTCTATCTTTACTGCATAAAACTGATATTCCCCGCGTGGTGTATAGACGCCGACTGAACCCTCGATCACAATATGCATCCCCTGCTCCAGACGAAACTTCATCCTGGCTGCACTGGAGCGCCACATGACACACCGGATAGAGGATTCGCTGTCTTTGATCGAAAAATAGACATGACCTGAGGTATGATAGGTGACCGAAGCCACTTCCCCCTCTACAAGAATATGCATAAAGGTCGCTTCAAGGAGGGATTTGATCTTGGTATTGAGTGAGGAGACGCTCATCATAGGCTGTGACATAGAGTCTCCTTTATCGTATTAAACTTTCTGTGCAACAAGAAGCGTTGAGATACCCATGGAGAAAGACTTCACATATTTCATCTCAAAGCCGGCCTCTTTGAGCTCTTTTTCAAGCATCTCGGTGGTTAAAAACTCTTCGATAGAGTCAGGCAGATACTTGTAGGCTTCATAGTTTTTAGAGATCATTCCGCCTACTCTCGGCAAGACTTTTTTCATCCCAAAATCAACAACCTTGTTGACAATACCGCTTCGATCCTGCTTGGTAAACTCAAGGATCACGACCATTCCCCCCGGTTTGAGCGCACGGTAAAACTCCTGTAGCGCTTCGACCCTATCTACAACGTTACGTATGCCATAGGAGATAGAGATGATATCGGTACGTTCATCTTCTATGGGAAGCGCCTGGGCTTTCCCCTCTATGAATGTTGCAAAATCGACCTTCTCTTTGGCAACACTGAGCATACCCACAGAAGGATCAACCCCTACAAAATTCTCTACATCAATCCCCCGCTGCTTTGCGATATCTCTCCAGAAGATCAACAGATCACCCGTACCGGTCGCAACATCTGTGATCTGTGTCAATCTCTCCTTACCGAGTATCTCGTAGGCTTTGTTGCACCCTTTTTTTCGCCACTGTTTATCGATACCGAAGCTCAGTACCCTGTTTGCCAGATCGTACGTTGATGCGATATCATCAAACATACTGACGATCTTTTCCTGTTTTTCCTCTTTATTGGTCAGTTTTTCAATACCCAACTTGTCTACTCCATATCATCATATCCACATCCACGCTTTCGGTATGCAAAAATTCTAAATTCATCTCGATATTATAGGATAATGCGTTTGTAGAGAGCTTAGGCGTCTGATAAATCAATAGCCAATCGATCTGTTTTTGCAGTGCCTGAAGCATTCCTTCTCCCCCTTCTACCAGTACAAATGAAGGGTGATCCAGAAAAGAGAGACCATCCGTGATCCCGATCTCTCTTCCTTTTACTTTAAAAAGAGGGATCTCTCTGTCAAAATCCTTATTGCGAGAATAGATCTTTACATCAGGAGCTCTGCCTCCTGTAAAACGGCAGTCAAGTGTCGGCCTGTCCTCTCTTACCGTATTGCCTCCTATCAGAAGTGTATCACACGCATCCCTGAGCTGGTGTACATGGTGCAAAGAGGCTTTTGAGCTCAGATACCCTCCCCCGATGCGTCCATTGGATGTTTGTGCCAGCTTAAAGAGTACAAACGCCCGTTTTTGCCATATCTTAAATGGCTCAATAAGTATCTCCGCCTTTTCACTCAAAACACCAAAAGTGACATTCTCGAGCAGATTCATACCTCCATCATGTCCTTTTATGGGGTCGCACGTAGCAATCACGACTCTTTGAAGTTTTAATTTTGACAAAAGGGAAGCACATGAAGGTGTTTTACCATGGTGGGAGCAAGGTTCCAAGGTCACGTAGATCGTACTTTTTGCAAAGAAGTTTGGAGGAAGTTTCAATAAAAAATCATGTGATGCAAGAGAATCCATTGGATCAAAATCAATCTTTTGTCCACTTAATGTCTCATAAGCTGAAATGAGGGCCAAGACTTCTGCATGAGAAGTCCCTGCTTTTTGATGTGCTGCTATACTAAGAAGTCTGCCATCCTGGACTACTACAGCACCTACTGCAGGATTAGGATAGGTAAGCCCCTGGTATTTCCATGCCTCATTGAGTGCAAGTTGCATATAGAATTCATCACAGTTCATATATGCCTATCCTTTTCAGCTTACCATTCGAAATAGGTCTTAACTGTTCCTAACTGATCGTAGCGATACGATTCATCGCCATGCTTTGTTGCGACGGTGACCCCCTCATCATCTGCACTTTTAAGCTCTCCCTTGAGCTTTTCACCGCCAAGTATCTTGATCTTTACCTTCTCACCGATGGCATTTTTAAAATGGCTTGGTTTGGTCAGTTTACGTTCGATTCCGGGTGAACTGACCTCGAGCCGATATTTACCGTTCAGTGGCGGGTGTACATCCAAAAAAGGAGAGAGCTCATTGGAGATATCCGCACACTGATCCAGTGTCACGCCGCCTGTTTTAGTGATCAGTATACGATAGATTGTCTCATCAAACTCTGTGACTGTCTCTATACCATAGAGTGAAGCCCCATTCGCTTCAACGATCTTTGCGATCTGATCTTCCATCTTACTCATCGTTTTCACCCTTCTTCTTGCTTATCTGTGCAAACAGCTCTTCCATTCGCTGCTGCTTCTCCAATTGT
This sequence comes from Campylobacterales bacterium, assembly GCA_014763885.1. Taxonomy (GTDB): domain Bacteria; phylum Campylobacterota; class Campylobacteria; order Campylobacterales; family Sulfurovaceae; genus Sulfurovum. The sequence goes on along the minus strand of JACXUO010000039.1, from coordinate 4,665 downwards.
TGATCAAACTCAAAGGTAAGACGTGGTGCTTTGAACCATCCTTCACTCTGTTTGCAATGGTTCTGGATATAACCGGCTACGCTGCGCAGCTGTCTTAATGCCTCATTTTGCTCTTTTTCAGATAAAAAAGATTTATCCAGATAGACTTTCGCATCACTGCGTCCCTTCGAGCAGACCACTTCGGTCACCAGCAGCGAGTTGATACGTTCATCGTCAAGTGTGGCCAACGCTTCGGGAATCACCTCCTTCAACACTGACTCTACACGGTGGCGTTTGATCTCTTCTTGTGTCATTACAGTACTGCCTGTTCCTCAACATCTTTGTAAGTCTCGATGACATCACCTTCTTTAAGGTCATTGTAGTTTTCAAGCATGATACCACACTCATATCCGTTTTTGACCTCTCTGGCATCTTCACTGAAACGTTTGAGTGAAGCGATCTTGCTTTCATAGACAACAACACCATCACGGATAAGCCTTGCCTTGCTTCCTCTTGTGATCACCCCGTCACTTACCTTACATCCTGCAATCGTACCTACTTTACCAACAACAAATGTTTCACGTACTTCAGCCTGGCCTGTCACCTCTTCAGAGATCACAGGGCTCATCATACCGCCAAGCAACGCTTTCACATCATCGATCAGGTCATAGATGATAGAGTATGACTTGATCTCCACGCCAAGCTCTTTTGCTTTCTTCTTCACTGCACCTGTAGGACGTACGTTAAAGCCCAGAATAACTGAGTGCTCCGAAGCATCAGCAAGTGTTACATCACTCTCGGTAACCCCACCGACACCTTCATGAATGATATTGACTTTAACCTCTTCATTTTTGAGCTTGTCAAGACTTCCTTTGATCGCTTCAAGAGAACCTTGAACGTCTGCTTTGATCACTACAGGCAATGATTTGAGTTTTCCTTCTGCAATGAGTTCAGAAAGATCATCCAGAGAAGCTTTCGTACTCTTGGAGAGTTGTTTCTCCCTTTCGTATTCTGCTCTCTTCTCTGCCAGTTCTCTTGTCTCTTTTTCGCTATCCATTACGATCAATGTCTCACCCGCACCCGGTACTTCATTCAGACCTACGATCGCAGCAGGCGTACTCGGACCGATCTCTTTCACGCTGGTTCCATCATCAAGCTTGATCGCTTTGATACGTCCGTATGTTTTCCCTACAATTGCATTGTCTCCGACTTTCAGTGTACCGTTTTTAATGATCACGTTTGCAACCGGACCAAAACCTTTTTCCAGTGAACTCTCTACAACAACCGCTTTTGCCTGGCGTGTAGGATCGGCTTCCAGCTCCATCACTTCAGCCTGAAGCAGAATCGTCTCGAGCAGATCATCGATCCCCATACCGGTATGCGCCGATACAGGCACAAACTCATACTCTCCGCCCCAATCAACAGGGGTGATTCCCATTTCAGCAAGCTGCGCTTTCACGTTGTCAGGGTTTGCTGCCTCTTTGTCCATTTTGTTCACCGCAATGATCATCGGTACATCCGCAGCTTTCGTATGCGAGATCGCCTCTCTTGTCTGTGGCATCACCCCGTCATCCGCCGCAACCACGATAATGACGATATCTGTCGCCTGCGCACCACGAGAACGCATCTCTGTAAAGGCTTCGTGACCCGGTGTATCCACGAAGGTAATCTTTTTGCCGTCTTTTTCCACCTGGTAGGCACCCACGTGTTGCGTGATCCCGCCTGCTTCCTTGTCTGCGACTTTTGCCGAACGGATCTTGTCAAGGAGTGAAGTCTTACCATGGTCAACGTGTCCCATAATCGTAATGACCGGCGGTCTCTCTTCTAAATTTTCATCACCTTGCGCATCATACGCTGCTACATAGTCAAGCTCATCAAGCGGGTTCATTGTATGTACTTCTACTCCGAACTCTTCCGCCAGGATCTCGATCTCATCTTTAGATAGGAAATCGTTTTTCGTTACCATCATCCCCAGTGCAAAGAGGACCTTGATAACATCTCCTACAGACTTGTTCACCTTCTCCGCAAACTCGTATACCCTGACATTTTCAGGGATCTCAACAGAAGTAACTACTTCTGTACTTGCCTCTTTGACATACTTCTTACGTTTACCGCCACGCTTGAGAGAGCGCTGCTGCTGAGGACGGAATGCCTGCTTGGTCTTACCGCCCATCACACCGGCACTCTCACGCTTTTTAGCCTCTTCTCTACGCTTCTGCTCCTGTCTCTGCATCTCTTCATAGATATTCTTGTCAGAGAAGTCCAGCAGTACGACCTCTTCTTCACCGAATCCCGAACTGATATCTGAACTGATATCGCCGCTGAAGATATCCAGCTTCTCTCCACTCTCTCGGGCTTCAGCCACTTTTTTAGGTTTTTTCTTTGTGCTGACAGGCTCTGTACTCGCCTGATCAAGTGAAATCTTTCTCGCAGCTTTGACAGGCTCCTGCTTCGCTTTGCGTACGATTTTGATACCGCCTCTTGAAAGAGTCTTCCGCTTTGGAGTCTCCTCCTCTGATGCTTTTCTGATCTGCGCTGTCGGTTCCTCTTCCGGGGTAATGACAGAGATCCCTTTGCGCTTTTTCACTGTTTTTTTAGGCGCCGGTTTCTCTTCAGCTTCAACTGCCTCAGGTTCGGTCTTTTCTTGGGAAACAGGTTGTGTACTTTCAACTATTTCCTCTGTTGCAGTGGCTTCTTCTGCTTTCTCTTCTGAAGGCTCGGCGATTTCTGCTTCTTCTTTCTTGACCACTTTGATTTTCGGCTTCTTATCTTCCGGTTTTTTAAAGCCTTTTGGCAGTGTACCGCTGATAGCATAGTCTACAAGTATCCCCGCTTCGTCCATACTGATCGCACTGTTGGCCGCTTTTACTTCAAACCCCAACTCTTTTGCTTTTTCCAGCAGTTCATTGTTGGATAGTCCTGCTTCTAATGCTATCTCTTGGATTCTAACTTTATCCATTCTTGATTAACTCCTCTAAAAGCTTTAAAAACCGTTCTTCATCTTGTTTGAAACGCTTGATCAAGCCTTTGATTTTTTTTTGATTTTTACTGCATACATCACAAAGATAAAAGCTGCGCCCACTGCCATCGTATGCTATGATCTCATTATCTGCCATCTTCAGTCTCAGCATATTTTTCTGAGGCTGTCTCTCCCGACAACTGATACACATACGTATGGGCTGTGATTTATTCATTCGCGTATTATACCCAATTAGAATTAAGCCGTTCTAATCTTTTGCAATTACACCGTAATTGTCCAGATCCAGGATCAAAACTCTGTATTGTGGAAAACGGGAACGCAGTGACTGTGCGATTTTCGGTGCATCCTTTTCATAAGCCAATGAAAAGAATGTCGAACCTGAGCCTGAAAGCGTACTCATCAAGGCACCGTGTTTGAGCGCCAGCTTTTGCACATCAAAGAGTTCAGGCATCATCTTCATACGTCTGGACTGGTGCAGTTTGTCTTTGGCTGCGATACGTAACAGATCCCAGGATTCAGACATAAAAAGGGCTGTCATATAGGATGCTCTGGAGAGGGAATAGACCGCTTCCTCTTTTTTGTACATTTTTGGCAGGACTGTTCTGGATTTTGCTGTAGAGATCGTACGGTTTGGCACCACAACTACGGCTTTCAGGTAGTCCGGCAAACGTCTTTTTTTGCTGTAGACACGTCCGTTTTCCACGCAGGCGACATTGAAACCACCCATGACTGCCGGTGTGATATTGTCCGGATGGCTTTCATAACGCAATGCCTGGTTAAGTATCTCCCTTTTGGTATATTTCACCCCTGCCGCGGTATATGCTGCGCTCAGACTCGCCACGATCACCGCTGAAGAACTTCCCAATCCTCTTGAGATGGGAATCCTGTTGTGGAACTCGAAACGGAAGTTATCTGTTCTTTTTGTCAATCGTTGATAGTTTTCATTGAAAATATTTAAAAAAAGGGAATTCTTTTTGATCTTTGGATTATCGGCTCCCTCCCCATGGGTGGAGATCGATAAAAATTTTGATGGTTTAATAATGATCTCATTTCTCAGATCAACTGCCAGACCCAGGGTGTCAAACCCCGGTCCCAGATTTGCCGAAGTGGCTGGTACGCTTACAAACATGGTTTATTCTCTATTCTAAACAGCCGGTATTACATACTCAGGTGTTGATTCTTCATCTAACGGTAGATCGTGAATACTCTGAGGCAATGTAAACGATGTATCGACCGGCTGCTCAATTTTTTTCGTTATTATAGTCTCTTTTTCCTTGGTAAAATAAAGGTTTCCCATCGCTTTGATCGGTGCGCCGTTATTTACTGCAAAAGCACTGCATCCCAGACACTCTATTCCGCGTGTAATCTCAATCGTCTTCAGCATAATGTAGGTGAGTTTAATCGCCATATAGGAGCCCGGGCCGCGCGTATAGATGATACTTGAAAGATTGTAGCGCTCCATATAGGTACACAGCAAGGGCAAAAGGATCTCAGAGGTCTTCTTCTCACTGGAAACAGTTTCTATAAGCACTTTGTCCCTATATACCCCTATCAAGAGCGGTGTAGCAATAGAGATAACCAGCAGCTCATATTTAGGCAAATGATTTGGCAAATTCTCTACTTTGTAACTCATTGACAGTAACAAACTCGTAGTTTGTAGCGTCGGCTAAGAGTTTCGATGTCAGCTGATAGTTCAGATGGTGACT
>JACXUO010000117.1 GCA_014763885.1 Campylobacterales bacterium | reverse complement strand
GTATGTGTTGCGGGTGACGGTGATGCACTTGCGATCGGTGGTAACCACACGATACACGGCTGTAGAAGAAATATTGACATGACATTGATCATTATCCAAAACTTCATCTATGGTTTGACCAACTCTCAAACTTCACCCACAACACCGCAGGGGATGTGGACGGTTTCTCAGAAAGCGGGTAACATCGACCCTACATTTGACGGTTGTAAACTGGCAGAAGCTGCAGGTGCGTCATTTGTGGCAAGAGAGACTGTAACTGCACCGAAAAAACTTGAAAAAATCATGGTTGAGGCAATCAAGCACAAAGGGTTCTCTTATGTGGAAGCGCTCTCCAACTGCCATATCAACCTCGGAAGAAAAAACAAAATGCAGTCAGCGATGGAAAACCTTGACTGGATCGACAGTATTACTACGCCTAAGAAGAAGTATGATGCTCTTTCTCCTGAGGAGCAGCTGAACCTTCTTCCTACAGGTATTTTGAAACAGGATACTGAAGCAAGAGAGTACTGTGATATGTATGTTCCAGCTCTTCAAAAAGGGTGTACGTGAAGGTGGTACGATCGTTATCGAGCCAAACCTTGTTTTCCCAAGTGAAGAGGATAGAAAAAAGTGGAACATTGTTGAGATTCCTATCATCACGATCGCGAAAGAAGAAGTAGGGAACGTGATCACGCAATCGGTTGTTGCATTGGCGATTGCAAATACTTATATGGATGCGATCGATGAGCAGACACTTATTGACACGATGCTTTCAAAAGTACCGAAAAAAGTACATGAGCTTAACCTGAAAGCTTTTGAGCTTGGAAAAAAATACGCAAATGAAGCGATGGCAAACGCTTAATCCGCTCTGTTTTTGCGGACCAGCGGGAGATCCCGTTTGTCCGCATTTGCTGTATTTCCCCTTCTAATCCCTTCCCCTATACTCTTTGTCATTTTTGGTCATATTCTTTTTACTCTATACTATGTTCATTTTATGCTATAATGCGTTTAAAGGTACGACAGGTAGTTGCTGGTGACATCACGTCACGAGAGGAAAGTCCGGGCTACATGCAAGACAGGGCTCCATCTAACGGATGGCCGGAGCAATCCGAGGGCAAGTGCAACAGAAAGTAGACCGCCGGTTTTAGTTAGGAGTTAGGAGTTAGGAATGAGGAGTTGTAGTAAGTGGTGCAGTGGCTCCACTTTGGTAAAAGCTTTTTTAAAAGCATACAGACACTCTTCATTCCTAGCTCCTCGTTCCTCACTAACTTCCGGTAAGGGTGAAACGGTGGGGTAAGAGCCCACCAGTGCCTGTGGTAACATGGGCAGCTAGGTAAACCCTTCCCGTAGCAAGAAGTACATGGTAATAAGTCTTGCTAACGCCGCCTCGAGCGGCAAAAGTACTTCGCTTGAGCGTATTGGCAACACTGCGCCTAGATAAATAACTACCCACGACAGAACCCGGCTTACGGCGTGCCTTTTTTCAATTAACTATTCTACATTTTAATCTATTTCAACTGTAATCTAAAGAAAACTTTTTTCATAATGGGATATGATCAACAACGTTACTATTCCTTTTTTGATATGACTGTGCTAAAGTAGCGTTAATAATCCTATGATGCAAAGGAAAAGAAAATGGCTTACTACATCATAAAACTCATTATTACCTCATTTCTGATCGTTGTGATCTCCGAAGTTGCCAAGAGAAGCAGCCTCATGGGTGCATTGCTTGCGGCGATTCCGCTGGTATCGATATTGGCTATGACATGGATGTATATCGATACACAGAGCAGCAGCAGCGCCGTTGAGTTTTCCAAAAGGATCGTCTGGCTGATCGCCCCTTCGATGACACTCTTTATCGCTTTCCCGTTTTTGATCCACAAAGGCTTCGGATTTGTTATCAGCATGGCCGTCTCGGTCACTTTGACAGTCATGGCATACTACAGTGTGATTTTTATCCTGGGAAAATTCGGGATAAAACTCTAGGCCAGGCTAATACCGAAATGCTGCCAACAGCTTGCTTCAATCCAAATTTGCTATAATCGTTTCAAAAAAGAGATGCCTGATGAAATTGTTTTTACTGCTTTTAACCCCTCTGTTTGTATGGGCCAAAGTACACTATGCCAAACTCGAACCCTATGAATCCGTCACATTGAAATCTGCGGTCAGTGCGTTGGTCATGGATGTTGACCTTGATGCTGAAGGGAGTGTAGTGGATCAAAAACGTGTGATTTATCTGGATGACCGTTTGGATAAAATCAACCTGGAAACATCCAATGAAAACCTCCTCATCCTTCAGGAAACGTTAAAACGAAAAGAGTCCTACTATCATCGTATCAATAAGTTGAAAACAGCATCTGCGGCTCAAAAAGATGAGGCATTTTACAGTTTTGCTTCTGCAAAAACACAGTATTTGGATATGCAGTATAAGATCGCCCAGCTTGAGGACAGTATTGAAAAAAAATCGATTGTGTTGCACCGTAAGTATCTGTATGAGATCATGGTACGCAAAGGTGATTATGTCACGCCGGGTTCACCTTTGGCCAAGGTGGT
>JACXUO010000116.1 GCA_014763885.1 Campylobacterales bacterium | reverse complement strand
GAGCCGTGACAATGTGAAAGGATAGATGCAGGGTCGATATCCGCCTCAAAAAGATAGGCGCGTATCTTAGAAGGGATATTTAATCTCCTGCACTGCTCCTTGAATGCTTTTGGCATATCAACAGTACTGTATGGTGCGATATAAAGAAGGTCATTCTGCGCTTCTATCGCCCACCTTCCGCCAATGACCAGACTTTTTGATCCTGCGAGCACTTCTCTCTGCGCTGCGCTCATCAGATATCCCATCTTTTTCAGTACCATATCGGCAGCCTGCACTTTTGCCTCTGACGCAAAAAGCCTTATGAGATGCAGCTGCTTTTCACTACAGATCACTTCAAACTGATCCTCCAGCCTTTTCTGGTCGGCCTTCAGGTACCTGAAGCTGCGCCTGATCCCCTCTTTATATTCTGCGATCAACGGATCTGAAAAGTGTTTTCTGAAGTAGTTGCGTTCATACTTCACCTCTTCATTACTCTCATCGATGAAGTAGGGATAACCGTTTGACTTCAGGTACGCCAAGAGCTCTTCTTTGCTCACCTCAAGCAGCGGGCGTACAAGCTGATAGTTCGCCTTTTGGCTGACAGCTTCCAGTCCAAGCATCTCCGACAGCCCTGCACCTTTGGCAAGCCTCATAAACAGCCATTCGAGCTGGTCATTGAGCTGATGTGCAGTGAGCAGCGTATCATACCCTTCCTCTTTGATCAATTCCTCGAAAAAAGCATACCTGAATCCCCTTGCCTGCTCCTCAAAACGGCTCTCAAAGCGCGGTGCTTGAGTTGTATAACATTTGAAACCGTACTGCTGCGCCAGACGCTTCGCATGCGCTTCTTCCGCATCAGAGCTCTCCCTTGTACCGTAATTGACCAGAGCGATATCAAAGGGGATATGATGTTCCAATAAAAGGAAAAGAAGTGCAGAGGAGTCTACCCCTGCTGAGAAAGCAAGGAGATTCTTTTTCTCAAGTAGTAATGAGGAAGTAGGAAGTAGGAGTTTTTTTCGTCCCATTACTGCTTTTCTTTAATTGTTTTGGTACTTGAAATAAGTAGTTTTAACAGCTCATCAACTTCAGGATAAATACTTTCAAACATTTTTATACTAATGAATTCAGATTCTTTCAATAAAAGCAACCAATATTCTGTTTCGTTTGCCTCTTTTAGGGCAATCATCAATTTATGTAAAAAATCTGCTTTAGATTGTGCGTATTGGGCTTCCCTAATGAGTGCACCTATTGCCGTACCACTACGAAAAATCTGTTTTGAAAGGATATACTCCTTATGTTCTTCCTGTAAATATTTTGACAACTTTACAATGCGCAATGCAAAAGAAAAACTTTTATTTCTGAGTAAATCCTTCTTCATTCCTACTTCCTACTTCCTACTTGCTCACTGATCAGTGTTGCCAACAGCTGATTCCCCACCAACTCAGTGATCTTCGCCTTATAGACCTTGCCGTATTCTACAGGCAGGTCGGAGGTGTCGTTGATCAGGATCTCTCCGTCGATATCGACTGCCCACTGCAGCGGCCTTGCAGAGAGGAGAAGTTCATGCTCGTCGCTCTCTCCGTCAATGACAAGTTCCACCTTCTGGCCTACCATCTTCTCAAGCGATGCCAGTGTCGAGCGCTCTGCGATCTCTCCGAGGATCGCAGCACGCTCCGCTTTGATCTCATCAGGAACCTGCTCCAGCGTATAGGCAGCAGTTGTCTCCTCGTTGGAGTAGGTAAAGGTATTGAACCTGTCAAAGCCGAACTCCTCCATGAATGCACAGAGTTTTGCAAAGCTCTCCTCAGTCTCACCCGGATGCCCTGCGATGACTGAAGTACGGATAAAAGCATTTGGCTTGGTTTTCATATGTTCAAGGAGCTCGATCGTCTTTTTCTCACCAAATCCGCGTTTCATGATCTTCAGCATGCCGTCATCGATATGCTGGATCGGCATATCATAGTAGGTCTGGAAGATTTCGGAATCCGCGATCGCATCGATCAGTTCGAAGGTCGTCGTGCTTGGATAGAGGTAGAGG
>JACXUO010000115.1 GCA_014763885.1 Campylobacterales bacterium | reverse complement strand
CATAGGGGTAAAGATTTGTATGCTATAATGCTAAAAAGTTTAAGAGAAAACCCTCTTTAAATTTGAATAAAAAATCGGGTAAAGTTTACCAGACCCAAATTTATTTCTGAGCTTCCAACCAACCCTTCATACTCTCTATCTGCTCAAGCGTTCTCTCAGTCGCCGTACCACCTTCAGACTTACGGGCATTCATCGAAGCGCGGTTATCAAGGAGGGCTACCACATCCTCGCCGATACGCTCATCGATGCTCTTTAGATCTTCGATGCCGAGTTCTGAGATATCCAGTCCTTTCTCTTCTGCCATATTCACAACATTTCCTACGATATGGTAAGCATCACGGAACGGAAGTCCTGCTTCTTTTACCAGGTAGTCAGCCAGGTCGGTTGCGGAGAGGTGACCGATCATACATGCTTTTTCCATCTTGTCGACATTGACTCTCATCTCAGCGATCATCTCATTCATCACCTGTAGAGAAAGTACTGCGGTTCTTACAGAATCAAAGACACCCTCTTTATCCTCCTGCATATCTTTGTTGTATGCAAGGCTCAGTCCTTTCATCACTGTAAGCAGTGAGATCAGGTTACCGTTCACACGTCCTGTCTTACCTCTGAGGAGTTCAGGGATATCAGGATTTTTCTTCTGCGGCATGATGGAGCTTCCAGTTGCGTGTCTGTCGCTGAGTGTCACGAAACCGAACTCACTCGTACTCCAGATGATCAGCTCTTCACTCAGACGGCTCATGTGCATCATCATCGTAGAGATATTGAAGAGTATCTCAAGCGCGAAGTCTCTGTCACTCACTGTATCCAGACAGTTAAGAGTCGGTGCATCAAAGCCGAGCTTCTCTGCCGTGATCTTGCGGTTGATCGGGTGTGGCGTACCTGCAAGTGCCGCACATCCGATAGGTGAGAAGTTGTTACGCTCATAAGAGCTCATGAAGCGTTCATAGTCACGCTTGAACATACTCACATAGGCCATCATATGGTAACCAAAGTTGATAGGCTGTGCATGCTGGAGGTGTGTCATACCCGGAAGCAGTGTTTCTGTGTTTGATTCAGCGACTTTAATGAAGGTCTGGATATTCTCCAAAAGCAGCTCGCCGATCAAAAGCGTATTTCGCTGTACATACATTCTGAAGTCAAGTGCTACCTGGTCGTTACGGCTTCTGGCAGTATGCAGACGTTTCCCTGCATCACCGATACGCTCAGTAAGGTTACGCTCGATCGCCATATGGATATCTTCATCATCACCGTCGAGCGTGATCTTTCCTGCATCGATATCCTCTTTGATCTGCGCCAACCCTGCATCGATCGCTGCGACATCCTCTTTTGAGATGATCCCCTGCTCTCCCAGCATAAATGCATGTGCACGTGAACCTTCGATATCCTCTGCATAAAGCGCTTTGTCAAAAGGTAGAGAGTTGTTGAGTTCAGTAAGAAGTTCGGAACTCGCTGTCGAGATCCTAGCTGATGCCATCTTTTTTGCCATAGAATATCCTAGTAAAAGTAATTGGGAGTATTTTAACGTAAAGTTGTTTTGAAGTAAGTGATGAAGAGTGATGCGGCGGGGTCGAAGAGCCAAAATACAAGGAAAAAAGGGAAGGAAAGGCTCTTCTGTAAAAGGGAGCCAGGAAGAGCAAACAAGGAGATTTACATTTTTGAACAAGGAGTAAATGAAACTCTTCCAAGGTTGGCTGCCTTTTCTAATACCATTATAGACGATGGGGGTTAATGGGGAGTAAATCGAACATCAACGGATGGTAGTGAGCAGTGAGCAGTGAGCAGTGAGCAGTGAGCATCATGACAGGGATCTGAGAGTATGTCAAGTGTATTTCGACACTACTACTTCGCGTAGGGTGCGTAATCACGCACCAAATAGGAAATAGCAGTGAGCAGTGAGCAGTGAGCAGTGAGCGGTGAGATAGTGCCCTTAAAAGTTCGCAATTTCAAAACACCTTTTATGTATCAGGCTGCATCCTGCAGCAACTCTTCACGCTTAATCATTACCAGTTCGAGC
>JACXUO010000114.1 GCA_014763885.1 Campylobacterales bacterium | reverse complement strand
TCATCGTTGCGTTTGTACCCCATATCGACCAGTTTGAGCAGCAGCGCCTTCTGGTCATACTCCTCGCCGACGCAGAGCTTCTGGACGATCGTTTTGTAGTCCTCGGGCGAACCCAGCCCGTAGTTGGCAGAGACCGAGGCGACGACGATCACATCATCATGGCTGAGCAGGGAAGCGGTGGCGGAGAGCCTCAGCCTTTCGAGCTCCTGGTTGATCGAGCTGTCCTTTTCGATGAAGAGATCCTGCCTCGGGAGGTAGGCTTCGGGCTGGTAGTAGTCGTAGTAGCTGATAAAGTACTCGACATGGTTGTTGGGGAAAAAGGCTTTAAACTCGCTGTAGAGCTGTGCGGCCAGTGTCTTGTTGTGCGTCATGATCAGGGTCGGCTTCTGTGTCTTTTCGATCACTTTTGCCATCGTATAGGTTTTCCCCGAACCGGTGACCCCCAGCAGTGTCTGGTAGCGGTTGCCTGCCAGGATAGAGCTGCTGAGCGCCTCGATGGCACCAGGCTGGTCTCCGGAGGGCTGATAGGGACTGCTTACGGTAAAATTTTTCAAATTCTCCCTTTCGAATTTATAAGTAAAAATTAACAAGTAAAAAGTAAAAGTTTATGTAGATATTCTATTATACAACAGTTTTATTTTTGAGCCTTTTAAGACTGGATACAAGCAGACGGATAATCTCTTTGATATCTTCTATAAGGCTTTCAAACATTGCCTCCGTAATAAACTTGGTATCGTATAGTAAATTGATCCAGTACTTTGTTTCATTTGCTTCTTTCAGGCCTATGTTGAGTTTATTGATAAAGTCAGCATGAGACTGTGCGAACTTGGACTCAGATATCAATGCACCGATCGATGTTCCTGACCGAAGAATCTGTCTACTTAATACATACTCTTTTTTCTCATTATTGAGGTATTGAGACAGGTTTACTACTCTGATAGCAAATGCATAGGATTTAGAGTGCAATAAGTTCTCTTTTTTCATGTCAGAGTTTACCCATTTGTTATTTATTTATGAGTATTATAACGATAAAGGTTAAAAAGTGTTTTTAATTGTTACTTTTTACTTTTTAATTTAAAAAACGGAGTTTTTTTATGTCAGCCTTACAGAGACTACAAGCGAAGATCGAGCAGTGGAGAGTGGATTTTGAAGCGCTCAAAAGCGAAAATGCACAGTTGAAGGTCGAACTGCAAAATGCGACCGGTTCCAAAGAGGAGCAGTCTGCACAGATCGAAATGTTGAAGCTTGAACTGGAAGAGAAAGATGTGGAGATCGAGAAGATCATTGCGCAGGTCGAGTCTTTACTTGCGTAAAGACTCTCTTTAATTATTCACTATTCATTATTAATTCAAAACAATCCAAAGGATTTTCATGAAGCAGGTTGGGCTTACGATCTCCGGCAATCGTTATAACATCAATCTTGACGACGATTTCGCTGATTTTGTCTATCGGGATCTGAAAGAAGCCGGAGTCGAACTCTTCAAAGACAACAAACCCGATGCCCTGCTGAGGGCCTACCTCCGCCTGGCAAAACAGGCGACCTCTTATGAAAATGAGATCGAAATGCTGATCGAGACGCTTGAGGGGCTATAATCACCCTCTCTGCGTCACAGATCGCTACCTTACTCCAACACACTTCTTCCCCGTTCGATAAAGCGTTCCCAGCTCTCCTCCTGATCATACGCATTGATGCTGAACCCCAGTCTGGTTTTTGAGGCATAGGCAGAGTCAAAGGCGACAGAGATCCAGAGAGCACAGAGCGGTGTGTGGTAGCGTTTTGATTCGGCGCAGGCATTCCGGAGTACGGAAAAAAGGTATTTTTGGTTGAAAAGACCGGTCTCCCCGTCATGGATCGTGTGTTTTTTCATCTGCAGATGGATATAAACCCTGACAAAATAGATCGCTGCAATTAAAAGCAGCATGGTAAGAAAAAGCGTGCCATAAAAGATATTGACAATCTGATGCTGTTTCAGGTAGACCATTTTTTCAATGATAAGCGCAAGCGTTTCTGCGGATTCATAGCACCTTAGATTTTGGTCGGGAAGAGCATTATTCTCTTTTGTAGCAGAAACGCTATAGCCATGCCAGCACTCTTCTACACGCTGAAAATCTTTTTGGAGCGTAGCCTCTCCGATATAATACGCTGAATGGTTGTTCTCCCTGACCCATGATGAGAGATCACGGAGGGTACTCTCTAACTCCTCTCCAGATATCTGACACGTTGCCGGATCAAGATAATGGTGCCCGATGCTGCCTGCCAGCCAACTGCTTTGCCGGATGACTTTTGTATCCTGCTGCAGGGTTTGAAATGCCTGATGGACAAAATAGAACCCGACAGGCATCAACAGCACAATCGCATATAAAATAGCCGTGATACGATAGGATGACCACTCTTTTTGCATACTCTCTCCTCTATCTTGTTATTTTTTGGCCGCCAAAATGATAGCTTTTTGCCAAATTGCCGCCCACATAGTCAATATCCGCGCAGTAATCCGCAGCCGCACTGTTGGTGGTGACATTGAAATCCTCCCCGTTTACGGCGTAGACGATGGTATAGCAGACGACACGGTCACAGGCATCGGAATGGTCTGTTTCGGTAAAGTCGATATGCTGGGCGGTATAGGCGTAGGCTGCGTCCCTGATGCAGATCGCCATATTGGATACATCGGCACTCAGTTTGGCATCATCCCGCGTCACCGCCAGTCTTGAGATCGCCATAGCGGCAAGGATCCCTATAATGATGATCACAAAAATAAGTTCTATGACTGTAAATCCGTTCCGCAACCGGGAAGAAATAGCTACTGTTTCCATTTTGAACGATACCTTTCATTTGTGTGCATTGGTCTCTCTCGTATACTTATACTATAAACATTTTAAATTATATACAAATATTTTAAATTATAGCAAACAGAAGAGAATGTTTTGATAGTGCCCTTAAAAGTTCGCAATTTCAAAACACCTTTTATGTATCAGGCTGCATCCTGCAGCAACTCTTCACGCTTAATCATTACCAGTTC
>JACXUO010000113.1 GCA_014763885.1 Campylobacterales bacterium | reverse complement strand
AATGCACGATCGCACCGCGCTTGAAGGTCAGCAGCGGTTCTCTTCGCTTGGTCTTCGCGTCATAAGGAAGACGGTCGGTGCGGTACTGCTCCATCGCCGCTTCGGCTGACTGGGTAAAGTCGGTTTTTAGCTCAACCGTGGCAACGGGAATGCCGTTGATGAAGAAGACCAGATCGATAGCGAGTTTACGCGCAGGGTGGTATTGAAGCTGCGGCACGACACGCAGGATATTGGCGTTATAGCGTTTCAATACAGCTTCATTTCGCTTGTCCTCGGGGGCACTCTCGCTAAGGTCAATATGCCCGCATCCGGCAATGGAGAAGCCCTGTCTTAGCACCTGTGCCGTGCCCTGTTTTTCAAGGGCTTTATCAAGGCGGTTTATCAGTACGTCACGGGTTTTTTCGCCGTTGAGGCGCTGAAGCTTTTCGAGCTTGTCGCTTTGGTCGCTCTCTTTTAGCCAGGTGATCAGATCTTCGGGATAGAGGGCGGCTTCGGTGTCGTACTTGGTCGTGTCGCCGAGACTCCAACCCTGTTCGATCAGCTTTGAGACGATGTAGCTCTCAAAATGTTTTTCCTGATGGGCGGTATCACTCATTTTTGTCCTCTCTTAAATCGATCCGGCCGGTGACGGCAGCGGTGATGAAGGCCGAACGGCGCTCTTTGAGCAGCTCGATGCTGCGCTGGGTTTTTTCGATCAGGGTGTCGATGCGGGTGGTTTCAAGACCAATCGCCTCAACCAAAAGCTTTTGTTCGTCATGGGGTGGCACAGGGATTGGAACACTTCCAACCCCTTCCCAGTCTGCACGAGGCATCTTTGCGCCTTCACAAGTAGACTCAATTTGTTGCGTCACATCAGAAGTTAATAGCCATTTTTGAAGCAAGTCCGGTGCTACTTTGTGTGAATCGAGAACCAAGAATTCTGTTGAACACACCCCATCTTGATCAGCTATGATTGCTTTTTTTAGATAGGGTCTGAGTTTTCCATATAGCACATCGCCAGTGTTAAATACTGCTACAGTGGAATCCTCGGACTGTCTTGAGTTTCCTTCCGTTGGAGAGTATTTCCCAGAGCCAGATTCAACATCTTCCAATCCAATGTACTCAACTCCATTTGGATTATCATTGGTGCGCAAATTTCTTAGATTGGCCGCTCGTTTTATTGGGGTTATATCCCAATGCTCCGGCACCTCTCCAATCCACTCAACACCGGAATCTTTCATCTTTACATGTAAGTCCAAACCCTTGGTGACGGCGTGGGTGATGAATGCCTGGCGCTTCTCTTTCAGCAGCTCGATAAAGCGGGTTTTTTTGGCGATCAGGGTGTCGATACGGGTGGTTTCGCGGTTGATGGCGTCGGCTATTGCTTTTTGCTCCTTATTGGCAGGTGCAAAAAATCTCGCACTGTTCATTAAATCTTGGTTCAGCAAATCCGAATCATAGATATTTTTTCGACTATATTGAGGCAAAATCACTGGTGCTGCATATTGCCAAAAAGACATTTCTACCGTTTTGTTCGGATAGAAAGCCGCAATGGCCTCGTTAGTGAAAGCGGGTTCGTCAAGCAAAGCAACCATCCCGATGGTCAATTTGTAAGAAAACAAAAGGCTTCCTGCTGGTGCCTGTGTCCCTTTCATTTCATCAACAGCTAATTGTGTAATCGTTTGCTTAGTCTTCTTGACTCGCCCGCTGGTTAGATCGGCAATGGAAACCCAGTTGTATGGCCCATCGTAATAATGACGGTTCTTTGTTGATGGTGTCCAGCCTATTGTCATTTTCATATCCCATGCAACTTTACGCAACTTCCAATGCTCCGGCACCTCCCCAATCCACTCAACACCGGAATCTTTATAGGCGGAATAAGGTCTGTAGTGACTCATGCGCGACCTCCTGCTTTTGGGTTCTCGCTCTCCATCAGACTGGGTTGAACCTGTTCACGCGCAATGCTGATGGCGCGATGCAGACGCTCTTTAATGGGAATCAGAGCAATAAAATGTGTCCAGCTCAATTGTCGTACCAGTGATACGACAATCGCTTCATCATCAAAAATCTCGGCAAACTG
>JACXUO010000038.1 GCA_014763885.1 Campylobacterales bacterium | reverse complement strand
TAGGCTCAGAAATGTGGCTAACTTTTATATACTTGTTTTTCATCGGTTATATCGTACCTTTCTCGTACTTTATACCTTCTAAACTAGTCTAGCCCCAAAGTTATATATTTTATAAGGTTTTGTATGCGCTTTTGTATTGGTCTCATTAGAGATTAGTTTTTTATTTTAAAAAACGTACTTCCGCTTCCGGAGAAGAACCATCCCTCTTTGGCCTGCGGTACCTCTCCCAGCTCCGGGTAGGCGATCAATGCAGCGGCATAGAGATCATTGAGGATCACGGGGTCGGCGATCGTCTCAAGGAGTCTTCTTGAGTCCAGCTTCTCCCATCCGGTAAAGCTGCAGGGGGTGATCTTATCAAGCAGGTGTTTTTTGAAGGTTTTATAGACCTCTGTGGTATCACACCCGATAGCCGGCGTAAAGAGTTCCAACTGAAGCGTCTCCTCTTCAAAAGGCTCCACGATCTCCCCGAAACCGCTGACATTGGCGGAGGGGTAGTCGTGGATAAAGAAGGGCAGGTCGGCACCTATCTTGCTTCCCAGCTCCGAGAGCGTTTGTGTGTCAAGTTTGAGTCCGCAGACCTCATTGCACAAACGCATAAATGCCGCAGCATCAGAACTACCGCCGCCCAGGCCTGCCTGGCTCGGGATACGCTTGGTGACGACTACTTTATGACGTGTGAAAAATCTCTCCAGTTCAGGGCTTTGTGTATAACGCTTGAGACTCTGGTAGGCCTTATAGATCGTATTGGACTCCAGAGCTACACCTTCACACCCTTCTATCGTAAAGGCTTCACGGACGCACGGTTCGAAAGTGATCGTGTCATAGAGCTCATCCACCCTCATAAAACGCGAAAGGAGGGTATGGTACCCCTCTCTATGCCCGGTGATCTTCAGGAAGATATTGACCTTGGCATAGGCATTGATAGTGTACATAGGTTACCTTTTATTCATTCAGGATTTGCTTTTGCATCTTCAAGTGTAAGCCATCTATAGGTTGACAGGACGGCACTGGCACTCCTATCGGTTCGTGCGCACTTAAATATAACCGACGTATTTGCATCTTCGACCGAACACCTGAGGGATTTATCACTTTCGGTGATATAGAGATAACGGCTCTCTATCGAATAAGAAACTGTTGTATTGCCATCAGGAGGGTCATCCGAGAGGTAATAGATATCTTTGATGAGGGTCCCATTGCCATCAAAGTTTTCTCTGTAGTATCGGCCTTCTTCCGAAACGACCCTGTAGAAATCTTTATTTTCGATCAACCCGGCAATATCCACTGTAGTAGTATTGCCTGTACTGCCACCTCCACATCCAAGTAGAAACAAGGTATGAAGAGTTAATACTCCATAGATACTTTTCCGCATGAATTCCCCTTTTTAATGCTATAGATTTGTAAGAATTTTACCTTTTTATTTTTAATGTTCCAGAGAAAAAAAGATCAATGCTCCTCAAACTTCGGTATCCGGTTCAGCCTGTAGCTGACCTGACCTTGATGGATCTCTATGATGGCAAAGAAATTGGAGGTCTCTATCAGATAGGTGCCATCCTCCTTGGTTTCAAAGTACTCCATTGAGAGTTTTTTCCCAAGCTCCAGGTAGTTCTCATCCCCTCTGTAGCGGTTATTGGGGATAGCGAGGTGTGTGAAAGGGTTGAGCGCTTTCTCCTCTTCAAACCTGAATGCCCCTTCATGGATACGGTGCAGAGAGGAGAGAGTCGCATCCACTCCCAGTCTGTCTGCGATGATCGCACCGAGGCTTCGTATGTAGGTACCCTCGCTGACGGTTGCTTCAAAATGTATAAAGGGATGGGTATAGTGTATCAACTTTATCTCGTAGATCGTGGAGGTGATCGTTTTGAGTGCCACCTCTTTCCCTTCGCGTGCCAGTTCATAGGCACGCTTCCCACCGATCTTTTTGGCGGAGAACTTGGGAGGGTAGTAGGTCAGTTCACCCTCCAGTGAATTCAGTACCTCTAGGATTTCTTCTTCGCTGAAGGGGGAGACTTCTTTGATAGAGTCCACATTTTCGATATCGAGACTCGGAGAGTTCGCACCGAGCCAGAGTGTGGCACGGTAGCTCTTCGGGGTTTTATCGAGATACTGAAAGAGTTTGGTATAGACACCCGTAGCGACAATCAGGCATCCCGTGGCAAAGGGGTCAAGTGTCCCAGAAAAACCTACTTTTTTGGTGCCGTATTTGCGTTTCACATACCCCATATAGCTGTTGGATGAACGGAAGATCGGTTTATTGACAACAAACAGCCTGTTCATTTTGATCCCTTGTAGGGATCAAGTGAATAGTAAATAGTGAATAGTGAATAGTGTCGGTATGTTTTGCTCTGCAAAACCTTTTTTATAGAAGCATTGCCAAGCAATGCAGACAGAAATTCCTCACTCCTCACCCCAAGGGCACTTGTCACTTCGTTCGGGCGCACTCCTCACTCCTAATTAGTTAGACCGGTTGCACAAAAGAGCTGAGTATCTCTTTTTTGTTTCCGCCGAAATTGATCAGAAGTTTGTACTCTTTGCCGGACTTGTTGGCTGCCTGTACACGCCCGATACCGAAGATCTTGTGTTTGACCAGATCCCCTTTCTTGAATGCGGAGCTTTTGGTGATCTTGAGCGAGGCATCCTGTATCAGGCCTGCTTCGCCAAGGAAACGGCTCTTGTCTATCATTTTTCGGCGTCCTTTATAGAATCGGCTGTCGACGTAACAGAGTGTGAGATCGGATTTGGCCCTGGTGATCGCCACATACCCCAGCCTACGTTCCTCTTCCATATTGCACCCTTCACCCAGAAGCGGGAAGAACTCCTCCTCCATCCCGATGACAAAGACATGTTCAAACTCCAGTCCTTTGGCTGCATGGATACTCATGATCGTGATCGCATTCTCTTCGATCTGGTCCTGGTCGCTTTGCAGGGAGATATCATTGAGAAACTCATCGAGATGGAGTTCGGGGTTTTTGGCCACGGCATCCCTGAAATATCCGTAGAATTCATCGATGTTCATCGTCCGTTCGAACCCGTCCACCATGGCGGCGTAGTGCTCTTTGAGTCTGATGCGCTCTTCAAAGAGGGTAATGAAGTTTTCAAGCGAACCCGAGAGCTCTTCGCGTAAAAAGGCAATATCCTCTACCAGTTTTTCCAATGCTGTCGCCACTTTTTTGCTGACGATAGCCGGCATCTCCCCTGTGATCATCTTTTGAATATAGGCAAAGAGCGAAAGATGTGCATCATAGGCAGATTTTTGCAGTTTTTCGATAGAGGCTTTGCCGATACCCCGCTTGGGCTTGTTGATAACGCGCAGCAGGGAGAAGTCATCATAGGGGTTGGAGATGACCCTGAAATAGGAGATGATATCTTTGATCTCGGCACGTTCGTAGAAACGCATTCCTCCGATCAGCTTGAAGCTGATCCCCTCTTTGGTAAACCCTTCCTCCAGCGATCTTGAAAGCGCATTGATACGGTAAAGTACGGCGATCTCTTCGGGATCCACCCCTCTGTCCAGAAGCGCCTGTATCTCACGGGCAATCGATTTCGCCTCCATGGACTCATCGAGGGAGTGCAGAAGCTTTACGGATTCTCCCTCTCCTTTGTGGCTGACCAGTTTTTTGCCCAATCGTCTGGAGTTGTGTTCAATGAGCGTATTTGCTGCTTCCAGGATGGGTTCTGTGGAGCGGTAGTTCGTTTCCAGCTTGACGACCTTCGTCCCTTCAAAATTGTCTGAAAACTCCAGGATATTCCGTATATTGGCACCCCTCCAGCCGTAGATACTCTGGTCATCGTCCCCCACGACACAAAGGTTGCCGTGCTCGCTGCAGAGATGTTCGAGCAGCTTGAACTGGAGCTCATTGGTATCCTGGTACTCATCGACCATGATATAGCGGTAGCGTTCGCTTGTCTCTTTGCGGAGTTGAGGGTTTTCATCGAGTATCTTATAGGTCAACATCAGGAGATCGTCGAAATCAACGAGGTTGTTCTCTTCGATATTCTCCTGGTATCTCTCGTAGATCTCTGCTACTTTTTTATAGTCAGAGAGTTCCGCGTTTTTTTTGACCACTTCGGGAGGGAGCAGCGAGTTTTTGTATTTTGAGATCTCCGATGCGATAAAGGAGATATTGAGATCGATCTTCAGCTCCTTGGCAATGGTACGGATAAGACGCTTTTTGTCATCACTGTCGATGATCACGAAATTATTGCTGCGCCCGATTTTTTCAATATGGAATTTCAGAAAGAGCAACCCGAATTTATGAAAGGTACAGAGCAAAGGGGGGTAGCTGGACTCTGTCGGCATGAGCTTGAGTGCACGCTCCCTCATCTCTGCAGCTGCCTTGTTGGTAAAGGTCAAGGTAAGCGTACTGGCAGGATCGATGCCCACCTCTCCAATCAAGTAAGCGAGCCGCGTTGTAAGGGTTTTTGTCTTCCCCGAACCTGCACCTGCAAGAATAAGCAATGCACCGTCGATATGCTCTATGGCTTCACGCTGTGAGGGGTTGAGCTGATTGATAATTTTTTCCATTTAATCTCTTATGTCACTCCTGATATCTATTAATTATACCCTTAAAATCATTAAGGATGAGTAGCGCTTCCGGGGGTGTGACAGGGGTCATCGAAAATAATGCATCTATCAATAAGCTCAACTTATGTATTGTTAAGTATAATTTGTTATAATATTTTTCAGAATCAAATGTTTATATAGCAAGTGAGTGTCACCGGTACTATATAGATGAAAAAGGAAATGAATGTTAAAGGATTTTGTTAAACTTGAGACGTTTCTGACTGTTGCAAGAGAGAGAAGCTTTTCGAAGGCATCTGCAAAGCTTGGTATATCCCAGCCTGCAGTAACGCAGCAGATAAAGTTTATAGAAAAATATCTGGGTGAGAAGATCATTGAGCGTAAAAAAAACGGGATCAAGCTTACCGCGGCAGGTGATGAACTCTACAAGATCGCTTTGCGTCTTGAAAAAGAGATCCATGCCTCAGAGAATGAGGTACTGAAGATCATCAACAAAGAGATCACCTTCAGGCTGGGCGCATCGTTCACGATCGGTACCTATATTATTCCGGGGCAATGTCTCAACACGATGAGCCAGGCGATCAACAACGATGTGAAGCTGAGTATCGACCTGAGTAAAAATATCGCGCAGAAGCTCAAGGACAGAAAGCTTGACCTTGGATTGATCGAATCTCCGGTATTTGACAGTGAGCTGATCTACAGGGAGTGGCTGGAAGATGAGCTGGTGGTAGTCAGTAACGTGCCGATCCCCAAAGTACTGAAAACAGAAGAGCTGTATGATTTCCAGTGGATCTGCCGTGATGAAGGTTCCCATACCAGACAGGTGGTTACCGATGTATTCGAGGAGCTGGGCGTATCCTGTAAAAACTTTAATGTGCTCAGCGAAGTGAGCAATACCACTGCCGTGCTGCAGTCGATCAAAAAAGCGGCAAAGAATGAAGAGAAGCCGGTTGTCTCGATCATCTCCAAGCATGCGATCGAAGAAGAGGTAAGCAGAGGGGAGCTGTTCGAGGCGAGACTCCGAGGCTACACGATGTCCAGAAACTTCTATATCGCCTACTCCAAAGAGAATAAGCATAATGCTTATGTCGAGAATGTGGTAAACTACATCCTTACAGGGCACTGTGACGCATAAGTCACGGTGCAGGGGTTTCTACTTTTTTTTCAGAAATTTTTTATTTTTCGGATTGTTCAGGAGCACTTCCATGGAACTTTGCGCCAAAGCCTCTTTGGAAGGAATTTTGGAGGCAACTTCCGCATGATTGATCACTACAGGAGCTTCCTCTACAAAAAGCTGCCTGATCGCCAGTAAGGGCATAGAGACGGTAGAACCGAAATTGTCACTTCCAAATCCTGCCTCAAAAGAGAAGATCCCCTGTTCGATCTTTGCACTCTGGAAGGTATAGCCGCTTAAAACAAACAGTACCGTATCTTTTAGCGTCTCAGAGATACCGGAAGGAAGCTCGGGAGAGAAGGTGACATGTTTGATCTCGCAGACGATTGCAAACTCCTGATCTTTTTCAAAAAGATAGGCAAGGGTTCTGCTTAAATGCGCTTCCATAATAGCTCTGAATTCGGGTGTTTGAAAAAGATTGATGGTCATGGACTGCCTTATGATTTTAAAATCTTGATGTTGTTTAGAATCTTAAATCCTAACATAGCATTCATTAAAGCTACTTTTTCAAACCGATCGAGCAAACCACTTGGAATATCCTCTTCCTTGAGGAACCCCTGGTCTATAAGGTAAGCACGCATCGTTCCTTCAAGCAGGGGTTTCTTCGGCGTGATCCATTGCATACCATCAAAAAAAGCGATATTTGCTATCGTCGTATCGGTGATCAGCCCCTCTTTTTCGATGATGAGATCATCGGCATCCGGATTTTCCCTCAGAAGGCACTCCAGCTGGCTTCTGTCTGCAAACTTGTAGTGATAGTCAATCTCTGCGGGGACAACTTTCAGTGTTCTGATCTCTTTGGGGATATAGGGAATGTATTCGACGGACTCTATCTTTTCGGCGTAGCGTACCCTGCAGCGGTAGAGTTGTTCATCAGGAGGCTTGGGCAGGGAAGCAAGGTTAAGGGTATCGGTCAGACCGAAGAGTGCTTTTCTGCTTCTGTCTACCCTTTCCTGGTGGTACTCCAGGTGATGCAGCTTGCCGCCTTCACATCTGATGGTCTCCAAAAGAAGGTCGATTGATCGCATAGTCCGGATTATTCAAAGAGCTCGGTGGACAGATAGCGTTCAGCGGTATCACAGAGTATGGTGACGATCGTTTTCCCCTTGTTCTCAGGCCTCTTTGCCAGCTGTGCAGCAGCATAGAGGTTGGCGCCCGCCGAGATCCCTACCAGCAGCCCCTCTTCCTTGGCGACGCGTCTTGACATGGCAAAGGCATCATCGTCTGCCACCGGTATCACTTCATCGTATATTTCCGTATTGAGGACACCGGGGATAAACCCCGCACCGATCCCCTGGATCTTATGCGGTCCCGGAGATTTGCCGTAAAGTACGGAAGAGGATTGCGGTTCTACGGCTACACAATAGGTATCGGGAAGATGCTGCTTGAGTACCTCGGAGGTACCTGTCAGTGTCCCCCCTGTTCCGACTGCCGCAACGAAGATATCCAGATGGTTTTCCATATCTTTCAGTATCTCCAGTGCCGTCGTTTTTCTATGGATATCGGGGTTGTCAGGGTTGTCAAACTGCTGCAGGATGACGGCATTTTCCAGCTCTTTTTCAAGCTGGGCTGCCTTTTCGATCGCCCCGCCCATCCCTTCGGCGGCGGGAGTCAGTACGAGATTGGCGCCAAGGTGCGTAAGCAGTCTGCGCCTTTCCACACTCATGGACTCAGGCATCGTCAGTATAAGTTTTAACCCTTTTGCCGCACAGATCGCCGCAAGCCCGATGCCTGTATTGCCCGAAGTGGGTTCTATGATCGTGGTCTCCTGGTCGATCCTGCCAGCCTTCATCGCTTTGTTGATCATGTTGAAAGCGATTCTGTCCTTGACGGATGAGGTGGGGTTCATAAACTCGCATTTGCCCAGTATCGTTGCCCCTGTCTCTTCGGAGAGGGAATTGATTTTGACCAACGGTGTGTTACCGATCAGTTCTGTAATGTCATTTGCCAACACAACGTTCTCCTTATGGAAATAATATAATATTCTATCCTATTTTTTTCAATGACAGAGCGTTACTGGCATAATGGGATAAATTCGAACTTTTCATCGTCGTAATGTTCGATGACCCCGCTTTCAAGATCATAATGCCATCCATGCAAAAAGAGGCTCCCTTCATCCACACGTCGCTGTACTCCCGGATAGGTCAGTAGGTTTTCCAGCTGGTATACGACCGATATCTTTTCGGTGTAGCGCAGCATCTCTGCGCGGTCTTTGTCTTTGTAAGCAAGCGAAGCGACTCTCTTTGCCTCCCTTCCGAGATCCAGCCATTTGACCGTATGCAGGTTTTCGGCTGTCTGGGGAAGCTCCTTGTAGAGCGCCTCTATCGCGCCGCAGTGGGAGTGTCCGCAGACGATGATATCCGAAACCTCCAGGATACTTACGGCATATTCGATCGCCGAGGCGGTAGAGTGGTAATCCTCATCAGGCTTGTAGGGTGCCACAAAGTTGCCGATATTGCGTATGATGAAGAGATCACCCGGTTTGGCTCCGGTGATCATATCGGGCATCACACGCGAATCGCTGCAGCCGATAAAGAGTGCTTTTGGGTTCTGCCCCTCTTCAACCAGACGCCTGAAGCGCTCTTCATTCTTTTTGAACTTGACCTTCTGAAAAGCGCTGTGACCCTTTACAAGCTTTTTGAGTTTACTCTCCAAGGTTTACCTCTTTGACCGAGTAGGCGATCTCCTCTCCCGCATACATCGGCACAACCCCGTTGTAGTCATTGGGGACGACAAACGGTCTTTTCTCCAGTACTACCTCTTTGGCAGGCGGTGTGACGCCATAGATGCGACGTGCATTGCCGCTGATGAAATCCTGCAGCCTCTCCAGTGCATCATGCTTCTCAAAGAGTTCGGCAAGTACCTGCAGTGCGATCGGTGCGGTGAATACCCCCGCTGCACACCCGCATGCCTCTTTGGCCTCTTTCGGATGCGGAGCGGAGTCAGAGCCGAACATCACCTTCGGATGCGCTTTGAGTGCCACTGCAAGCAGTGCTTCCCTGTCATGCGGACGTTTTGCGATCGGTTTGCAGAAAAGATGGGGCTGCAGCATCCCGCCTGCGACATCATCCAGCGTGATAAGGAGGTGGTGCAGCGTGATCGTCGCATAGAGGTTCGGATGTCTCTCCAGTGCCTCCACGCTCTCCTTGGTCGTGATATGCTCCATAATGATCTTCAGTTCGGGAAAGGCGGTTGCGAGCTTTTCGTAGATGGGGATAAATTCTGCCTCTCTGTCCATCACAAAACCGTTGGTCTCCCCATGGATACACAAAGGGATGCCAAGTTCGCTCATGGCAGTGAGTGCAGGGCGAAGCTCCTCTACATCAAAACCGCTTACTCCTCCTTCACTGTTGGTCGTGATCCCCGCAGGATAGAGCTTGATCGCCGTGATCTCGTCGCGGACCGACTCCAGAAAAGCTTTATCATATCCGGGTTTGAAAAAGAGCGTCATGTAGGGCTCAAAGCGTTCATCACCGATCGCCTCCATGATACGTGCTTTATAGGCAATGAGCTCTTCTTTGCTGGTGACCGGGGGTACAAGGTTGGGCATCACGACCGCTCCGGAGAAGGTATGGGCGCTGGCTTTGGCGATATTGTGCAGCATCTCTCCGTCTCTGAGATGAAGGTGCATGTCAAGCGGTGTGTGGAGGCTCAATTGTTGTGGCATCAAAGTCCTTTAGTACATAATATTGGGATCTCCCGGCTTTGGGTACAAGCCAGTAAACTATAACTATTTTGCCACAAAAATGATTAAAATCGAGTAAATTGAGAGGCCCGGGAGGGGTGTAATCTACCAGAGGATAGTCGATACCCCCTTTGAAAAGGTGGTTGCAGCGCAATATCCGTAGGGAAGAGGCTGCCAGTGCTTTGTGGGGTGGATTGAACTCAAACTGCCATTTGGCATATTCGGAGCAGGTGGGGTAGTAACGGCAATTGCCGGGAAGCATGCGGGAGATGTACTGGTAGCCCTTGATGGGTGCGATAAAGAATTTTTTGAACTTCATTGCCTGTTTCGGTTTTTGTGCATTTTATCCAAAAACAGGACAGCGAGTCAATCAGCCCAGTTTTCTCTCCATCCATCTGCAGAGAATATAGAGGGAGAATATCTGATGCTGGAATCTTCCCTGTTCCCCCTCGGAGAGAAGCCACTCCAGCTGTTTCTCGTTGAAAATTTTGTGTCTTTTCTGGACCCGGGGAATGACCTCCAGCTGATTGCTCTCCTGAAGCCACTCCAGATAGGGGTAGTTGAAGCCTTTTTTCTTCCGGCGGATGATCGTATCGGGCAGGTAGGCTGCGGCGATCTCTTTGATCCATCCCTTGGGCAGCTGTGCTTCCCTGAGCTCAGGTACTGTAGAAAATACGGCTTTGACAAGTTCTCTATCCAAAAACGGCGTGCGTGCTTCGATACTCTGCACCATGCTTATGCGGTCTAGTTTGCGCAGAAAAACCTCGCCAAGCTGTATCTTGAGGTCCAGAAAGCTGTACCAGTCTACCGGTGCGCTTCGTCGGCTCTCTTCAAACTCTTCGCTGTATGAAGCGATCCAGTCGAGAGAGTGGTTGTCTTTGATGTTCATCTTCAGCAGCCTGTTCTGCTGCAGGTCTGTAAAGAGTTCTGCACTGGAGCGGAAAAGGGTTTTCTCTTCCAGTATGCGTTTGTACCACTCCCACTCTTTGTGCATTGAGAAGTGTGACTTCAGGTAAGTCTTGAGCCAGTTCTTGTGCTTTAGGGCGGAGAGCTGTTTGATATCCAGGTACTCTTTGTAGGTGCGGTAGCCCAGAAAGAGCTCATCGCTTCCGTCCCCTGTCAGTACCACCTTGACCCCCTCCCGGCGTATCTGCTGCATCAGGTAAAAGAGCGGTACCATCGCCGGGTCGGCAAAAGGCTCGTCGAGGATATCGAGGATCTGCTCCAGGGTCTCCAGAAAATCCTCTTTGGCAAAACCATAGGCGTGATGTATCGAGCCGATATGCTCTGCCACTTCTGCAGCGTAGGGGCGTTCGTCATGCTGTCCGTACCCCTCATAGCCGATGCTGAAAGTATGGAGAGGGGCCTGGGATGCCGCGAGGGCAGCGATGAGCGAAGAGTCCAGGCCGCCTGAGAGGAGGGCACCGTACTTCACCTCTTCAGGAAGTCGAAGCTTGACGGATTCTATGAGTTTCTGTTGGATCTGACCGATCGCCTCTTGCGCGGTATGGAGTGCAACCTGGGTATCCAGCAGGGAGAAATAGCGGTGCGTGGAGACCTCGCGGGTCCGGGTGATGGTCACCTGGCATCCGGCAGCGACCTGAAAAACGTTTTTGTCGAAGGTGGAAGGTGCTACGGCGGCCTGGTAGGAGAGATAACAGGGGATGATCTCTCTGCCAAACTCCAAAGGTTTCAGAGCCTCTATCGCCTTGAGTTCGCTGGCAAAGATGATCTGCTCACCGGTCACCGTATAGTAGAGCGGTTTTTTGCCAAAAGGGTCGCGAAAGAGCTTGATGATATCTTCCTCGATGATCGCGATCGCAAACATCCCGCGCAGTTTTTCCGCAAAGGCATCACCCCACTGCCGATAGGCGGCAAAAGCGACCTCTGTATCGCTGTTTGCTTCGATCCCAAGCTCTTCGGCCAATGCCCGGTAGTTGTATATCTCACCGTTCATGGCAAAGAGGAGACCTCCTTCCCTGATGGGTTGGATATGCGGTGTGTCTATCGCGGTGATGGCAAGGCGGTGCAGGCCAAGAAAGCATTTTTCGCCTTTGATGGCATGGCTCTCATCCGTCCCCCTGTGGGCAAGTGTCTCAAAAGCCCTATGTGCCTGGAGTGGGTCATATTTCCCGACAATGCCGAAGATCGCGCACACTACTCTGCCTCCACGATGATGCCGTCCCG
This sequence comes from Campylobacterales bacterium, assembly GCA_014763885.1. Taxonomy (GTDB): domain Bacteria; phylum Campylobacterota; class Campylobacteria; order Campylobacterales; family Sulfurovaceae; genus Sulfurovum. The sequence continues at coordinate 4,788 of JACXUO010000038.1, read as the reverse complement.
GATCAGATAGGAGGGTGACATATTGATGCTGTGGTAGATGGTCGTACCGTACTTTTTGTTGTAGTAGAGCAGCAGCAGTTTCTGCAGAACCGGTTCGGTGGAGGGGACAAACCAGCCGTTGTTACTCAGGACGATCATCTGCTCGGGGCGGCCCCGGTAAAGCTTTTCGCTGGTAGCCTCAAAGCAGATCGCATTGCGGTAGACTCTGCCCCCGATGGTATAGTCTGTGATCTCCGCACTGGCGATATAGTCGACTGCTCCGTCATAAAAAACTTCATTGACCCAGTTACTGAGAAAATCAGGTAGCGGGTTGCTCTCTCCGAAAGGTACCAGGACAACCTTGTTGGCTACCAGGATACGATCTTTGGTGAAGATATAGGTAGCGTTGCGGGGCAGGTTGCCGTCTGCAAAGAGCCCTCCGGTAACGATAGTGATCTTTTGGGCACGTGCTTCCAGCTGGTCGATCAGCTCCTGGGAACGGTTGATATAGACAGGGAAGACCGACTCGGGAAGGATGACCACTTTTTTACCCGCATCGATCGCCCTGTCTATCTGGTCAAAAAAGCCCTTGAAATGCTGGGGCTGAAGGGAGGCTTTCCATTTCTCCTCGACCGGAATGGCAGTAGAGATGATCTTGATATCCCCATCAGCCGTCGGAGCTTTTTGGGGTAACGGGTGATAGGCCAACAGGAGCAAAAACAGATAATAAGGGCGTGACTGCGAGAGTGTTACAATGATCGCTGAAAGTATCAAGGCAAACTGCCACTTCTCTATCCCCAGGTAGCTTTCGACAAACACGAGTTCGGGTTTGAGCCAGTCAAAGCCGAAAGGGTGGATATAGCTGAGACTCAAAAGCCCGAGGGCTTTCAGTGTGAGTATCGACAGCTCTTGAGAAGGAAGTTTTGAAGCGAGTGTTTCGCTCACGTAAGCGATGATCCAGAAAAGCAGCCCGTAGATCAATGCGATCACCAGAAGCCCGATAGGGATTGCCCAGGGCATCTGGTAGTGCTTGAAACTGAGGATGATCCACCAGAACCAGAAGACGCCGATAAAGAGACCGCTCCAGAACCAGCTCTTGCGTCCTGAAGCCAGCAGAAGGTAGAGCCCGGATACTCCCAGCAGGGTATTGATAAGAGGAGTTGAAAAGTGAAAATAATGGAGGTAAATAAAAGAGGATAAGAGAAACGCGATCAACAAGCCTCTTGTTATATCAAAGGTGTTAAAATATTGCCCAATTTTATTCATTGAAGGATATCCATGGAACAACAGGGTAGTGTAATCGGTTCATTTTTACCACTTATCATTTTATTTGCGATCTTTTACTTCTTGATCATCAGACCACAGCAGAAACAGCAAAAAGCGCACCGTGAGATGCTTGATGGCCTTGCAAAAGGCGACAAGATCGTAACAACCGGAGGGCTTATCGCTGAAATCGTGAAAACTGAAGAGGATTTTATCAAAATCAAGCTAAATGAAGATACGATTGTCAGACTTGACAGAGCGTATGTAGCAAGAAAAGCAGAGGTAACAAAGAGCGATGCTTAATTACAGAGTGGTCATCTTTGCTTTTGCACTGATTTTCGGGGTGGTCTTCTCTATCCCGTCTTTAATGCAAAGCGAAAGCGGAAAGAAGATCACCCTTGGGCTTGATCTTCAGGGAGGGCTCCATATGCTTCTAGGCGTCAAAAACGAAGTTGCGATCGCCTCCAAGTCCAAGTCCATTGCAGCAAGCATCAAGTATATCTTTGATGATGAAGAGATTATTTTCGATGCCTTAAAACTGGATGAAGATACGGGAGTAATCACGTTTGAGATCCTGGACAGAGATGATCTTGCCAAGGTCAACACACTGCTTAAAGAGCAGTTGGAGGGGGTGACATTCAGCGAGAGTGGGTTGAAGTATTCACTGCAGATGACTGCTGAAGAGATCGAACGTACCAAAAAAGATGCGATCGACCAGGCAGTCGATACGATCAGAGGCAGACTGAATGAGTTTGGGCTGGCGGAACCTACGGTAGCGAAGCAGGGTGAAGAGAAGATCCTGGTCGAAGTTCCCGGCATCAAGACTCAGGAAGATGAGCAGCGTATCCGCGAACTTATCGCGCGTGCGGCACATCTCCAGCTGATGGCAGTGGATGAGGAGAGGATCGCCCGTGTACACACTATGAGTGCGGGAGAAGCGAAAAGCTACGGCGATGTGATCCTTCCCGATGTCAATACAGGGGAGAAGTATCTGCTTAAAGCGATTCCTATCTTGGATGGTTCGATGCTCACCGATGCGAAAGTGGGGTTTGATGAGAACAGCCAGCCGGTGATCAACTTCACGCTTAACGGGCAGGGGGCAAAGATATTCGGCGACTTTACGGCGATCAGTGTAGGCAAGCGCATGGCGGTGGTACTGGATAACCAGGTCTACTCAGCGCCCAATATCCGTGAGCGCATCGGTGGGGGGCGCGTGCAGATCTCCGGCCAGTTTACGATGGAGGAGGCACACGATCTTGCGATCGCCCTGCGTTCAGGATCACTGCTCGCGCCTGTCTACGTGATGGAGAAGAGAAGTGTCGGGCCAAGCCTGGGTGCGGACAGTATCAAGGCTAGCTCTATCGCACTGGTACTCGGGTTTGTACTTGTAGTCCTCTTTATGGTGGTCTACTACGGTATGGCAGGTGTGGTTGCCAATGTGGCACTGATCGGGAACCTCTTTCTGATTCTGGCGATCATGTCGCTTTTTGGTGCGACATTGACGCTGCCGGGTATGGCGGGGATCGTGCTTACTGTCGGTATGGCGGTGGATGCCAACGTGATCATCAATGAGCGTATCCGTGAATTGCTAGAAGAGGGAAAATCGATCGCAAAATCGATTGAAGACGGATACAAAAATGCCTTTACGGCGATCTGGGATGCGAACGTGACGACGCTGATCGCTGCAACGGTACTCTATGCATACGGTACAGGAGCGATCAAAGGATTTGCACTGACGATGAGTATCGGTATCATGGCTTCGATGCTGACAGCGATCGTAGGTACACACGGTATCTATCAGTGGATCCTGCCAAAGATGGATAAGAACAGACTGGGTTACTGGTTTGGGATAAAAGGGAGTAAATAATGCAACTTTTTAAATATGAAAAACCGCTCTCTTTGATGGCTCAGGCAAAGCGTTTTGGGATACTTTCGATCATTTTGGTGATTACCTCTCTGGGGCTTATCTTTACCAAGGGTTTCAATATGGGTATCGACTTTGCGGGGGGTACGGTGATCCAGGTGCAGTATGACCAGAAAGCCCCGATCGATGAGGTCAGAGAGATTCTGGGTAACCAGGAGGGCTATAAAGGTGCGAACGTTACCTATTTCGGTACAGAGGATGAGATCATTATTAAAACGAAAACGAGTTCACAGAACGTCGGTGTGGATATCGGTGACCAGATCAGAGAACTGCTCAAAGAGACGCAGGGGTTCAAAGAGGTGAGACGTGTCGATATGGTCGGTGCCAAGGTCGGTTCGGAACTTCGTGAAAAAGGTCTGATGGCAATGGTACTGGCGATCATCGGTATTTTGATCTATGTGTCGTTCAGGTTTGAGTGGCGTTTTGCCGTGGCTTCGGTGATGGCACTTGTCCATGATGTGACGATCGCGATGGGGATGATCGTACTCTTCGGCGTGGAAGTCAACCTGGATATCCTGGCGGCACTGCTGACGATCCTGGGATATTCGCTCAACGATACGATCATCGTCTTTGACCGTATCCGTGAAGGGATCAGAATGATCAAAGAGCCTGACCTCGCAGGAATTATCGATGAGTCTGTGTCGCGTACGCTATCCCGTACGACATTGACTTCATTGACAACTTTTTTCGTGGTATTGACACTCTTTTTGTTTGGAGGAGAGATCATCAACGGCTTCTCATTCACACTGCTTGTGGGTGTGATCGTGGGTACCTACTCGTCGATCTTCGTTGCTTCCCCGATCCTGATGTGGCTTGGTTTCTCTGTAGGCGGTTTCAGGGCCAAAGAGGCAGAAAAACTCAAAAGGGAAAAAGAGAAAGAGAAGATGAGAGCAATGTACGAACAGGGTACACTATAATCTCTTTCTCTTTTCTTGCCAAAGGCAAAGCTTTAGTGAGAGGAATTTGAGAGAAGCTTTGCTTCTTTCAAAGGAGAATAAAAATGAAAAGAGAAGATGAGAGCAATGTACGAGCAGGGTACATTATAATCTTTTCTACAACGCCAGCGTTGCGAGCCGTCCGCTGAGGACAGAAGCGTGCTCATAAGCTTTGCTTTTGAGCAAATTAGCATAGCAAGAGTGTACGAGCGTGTACGCTATAATCTTTATTTGCAACGCCAGCGTTGCGAGCCGTCCGCTGAGGACAGAAGCGTGCTCATAAGCTTTGCTTTTGAGCAAATTAGCATAGTGCGCTATAATAGCGATAAAGAGACCTAAGGAGTCAGAATGAACTGGGGCAAAGTTTTTTATATGTTCTTTACGCTGATGTCGTTGACGACATCAGCAGCATTTTTGTATGAGCATTCATTGGTGGCGTTGTTTATTGCAGGATCGGTCAATGTGGTATCCACGCTGATGAAGATCGGGGTCAGAAACCTCCTTTCTGCTGAACTTCTGGCGGGTTCACTGGTCGCTGACCTCCACCTGATCCCTGGATTTTTTGCGATGAAGTTTTACGGGAATGTCGAGATGGCAGTAGGGCTTGTGATCGGAGCAGTCATCGCGAATCTCTATACGATCTTCATCTCTATGATCGAAAGTGGAAAAGAGAAGGCAGAGTTCTAG
>JACXUO010000112.1 GCA_014763885.1 Campylobacterales bacterium | reverse complement strand
AGGCTCAGAAATGTGGCTAACTTTTATATACTTGTTTTTCATCGGTTATATCGTACCTTTCTCGTACTTTATACCTTCTAAACTAGTCTAGCCCCAAACGATAAAACGATAAAACGTCTATTTTAATACACTGAAAAGTGAAACTCAAGGCAGATTTTATTAGCGCCAGCCATTTGTGTTTTCTTTTTTTTGATTCATTGCCTATGCGGCTTCACTTTGTTTCGATCGCTCCGGTTTCTGCCCTACAAAGGCAAAGCAGTTTGCCTTTGCTACACGGGCTTCATCTTTGTCACATCAACAAAGAAAAAAATGAATGAAGAGAGAATAAGAAATTCCCGATTTCGGGAATTAAAGAAGTAAATTTAATTTACGATAGATACCGGTGTGCCCTGGCGTACACTCTTAAAAATCGTCTTTGAAACCCTATACGGCAGACGGATACACCCGTTCGTCCCCGGATACCTCTTGATATATTTGCTTGCATGAAGCCCGATACCCGAACTTGTCAGACGCATCCAGTTCTGCAATGATGCACCCTGATATCTCAGCCCTTTTTTGTTTCCACCGAATTTACGCTTGTCCCCTTTGTAGACCAGTTTGTTCCCCCGGTAGTACTCACCGAAGATGGTCGAGCGCTTATCCGCGATCTTTTCTGTGATCTTGAATGTTCCCATTGGGGTACGTTTATCCCTGTATATCCTAGTATTGGGTTCGAACTTGCGCTTTGCCCCGGTGGTACAGGGAGAGCAGAGTGCCACTTTGCCGTCCACATAGAGCCTCACACGCTGTTCGGAGACATCCACCGTGAGCTTTGTATTTCGTCCGTTTGCTCGTTGAAGAAGTTGCTTATCCTCATAGATTGCAAAACTTTTTCTGAGATTTACATTTTGTCTAAAGTCACTGTAACAGGTATAACATCTCTTTGTTTGATAGTTTTCAGCGACCTTGATATCTTTGGGAAACTTTACGTTTTGGTAGACGCTATCAAGCTTTCTCTTCGTCCTTTTCCCTACCCATCCGTCAGCTTTTTCAACTCCGTAATGTTCCTGAAAGGCCATCAGTGCGGACTTCGTCTTATCACCCCAGGTCCCGTCTACCTTAAGCTTTACTCCAAGCTTTTTGTCACTGTTAAGTGCGATCTGAAGGTTACGGACTGCGTTATAGTTATTTTCGCACTGGAAATACCTGTTGCCGTCACACATATCGTCATGTTTGCTGAAATACCCGGCATGAAGTGCCGAGAGGCTCAGGAGGATCACAAAGAACGTTCTCATCATCTTATACCTTCTTCAAAAGTTGAATTAGATCATAAGAAAATTCTATCTTTTTAATATTAATTTTTTATAAAACCTCCGCTACCCCATAGGGTAGAGGATCTGGCTATGCACCTCATCACAGGCCTTCATGACCTCTTCGCTCAAGGTGATATCCATCGCAGCAAGTGATGCATCCAGCTGCCCGGTTGTTGTTGCCCCGATGATCGTTGAAGCAACGAAACTGAACTGTTTGGACCATGCCGTGGCCAGAGTGACAGGGTGCATTCCCGCCTCTTGTGCGATCTGGAGATATTTTTCCGTGGATGCAAGTGTTTTGTCGTTCAGAAATCTTGCAGCCATAAGCCTCTGTCTGGCATTCGGCGAGTTGATATAGTCGCTGAAACGCCCTCTGGCATTCTTCTCAAGGTTGTACTTCCCGCTCAGTACCCCTCCGGCCAGAGGAGAATACGGAAGCAGCGATACCTGCTCTTTTTCTGCTACAGATGCCAGCTCGTCCAGGAAGCGGCGGTTCAGTAGAGAGAAATTGTTCTGTATTGACTCGAATCGTGCATACCCTTTATATGCAGAGGTCATCAGTGCCTTGGTCGTACCGTAAGCTGTATCGTTGGAGGTACCGATATAGCGCACCTTGCCGCTCTGCACCAGCCGGTCAAATGCCTTCAGACTCTCTTCGATGGGGAGTCCCCAGCCTTCTAAGACTTCCCTCCACAGCACGTTCGATATGAAAACTGTCTATCGCCGTCAACCCGTGCCTGATAGGAGGCACGAACCATCCGCTTGCCGCACCGGCAACCTTGCTTGCCAGGATCACACTCTCTCTTGGCTTCGTTTTGAGCCATCTTCCCACGATCTCTTCGGTGATACCCGCTTTATCCGCTGTGGGAGGTACGGGATAGAGTTCAGCCGTATCATAGAAGTTCACACCGGCCTCATAGGCTTTGTCCATGATGGCAAATGCCTCTTTTTCGCTGCTGCACTGTGTGCCGAATGTCATAGTCCCCATACAGATCGGACTTACCCTCAGACCGCTCCTCCCGATATAGCGATACCCCATTGTTTCTCCTTTAAAATAAACTCAATAGCTAACGGATAAGAAACGATGATACAAGTCCCACCAGTCCGCCAAACACGCCGCCCCAGACCACAAGCCATCCCAGATGCTCCCTGATCAGCTCCTGTACCAGCTCCTTGACCATCCATGGTGCCAGTTCCTCAAGACGCCTTGTGATCAGTTCATCCACCGCTTTGATCATATCTTCGCTAAGCGAAGAGTGGCGTATCTGGTGATCAATCTGTGCTTGAAAGGTCTCTGAGGAAACGATCCTGACTACAGCGGATTTCAGCTTCCGGCCAAAAGGGTCACGCAGCCCTTCCAGTGCCGCTTCGCCCCCGAACATCGCTACAGCCCCTCCGAACCTGGACTCCATGACCGTCTTGCTTAGGGCATCGAATGCCGGAGAGAAATCCGCACCCTCCACCAACGGCGTCAGGTCGATCTTTTTCTCTTCCCTGGCAAAGAACTCCTCCAGCTGCTCTTTTGAGAAGAACTGCTCCATGATCATCGTTTTGATCGAAGCTTTGAAGCTCTCAAAATTTTTTTCTATGACCCCGGAGCCGTAAAGGAAGGGTACTCTCTCAAAGAGCATATGGATCGCAAGCTGATTGGTGATCGCACCGGAGAACGCGAAGAGCCCGGTAAAGAGCACTGCCGTATGATACGCCTCCGGTACCAGGTAGGCTATAAGGACAAGAGATAAAGAAACGGTGTCGGTAAGAAAAGATTTTGACATGCTATCTCCTGTTTAAAATGATCTCTCTGAGTTCATCGACACTTCTTACCGCCTG
>JACXUO010000111.1 GCA_014763885.1 Campylobacterales bacterium | reverse complement strand
CACACAGAGGATATTGAGATGCTCTATATAGCTCTCTTTGGAGTCTATATTCTGGGAGTCTTGGAAAATGTTATAGGCGGTATTTCTCGCCATGACTTCCGCCACATGCCCCTGCTTCGCTCTCCAATCCGGTCCCATAAGATTTGCCGAATCACCGATCGCATAGACGCCTTCGAACCCTTCCACTTCATTGTATTCATTGGTCAAGACAAAGCCTGCTTCGCTCAAAGGAAGGTCTGAAGCCTCAAGGATAGGATGTCCCTTGCCCGCGGAGATGAACATCGTCAGATCGGACTCCAGTTTGCTCCCGTCTTCAAAACTGATCCCGTCCGCTTCAAAAGCAACGATTTTGGTACCTATTTTCTTTTTGATGTTGGTCATTTGAAACATCTTGTCCATCATATCCAGCGCCTTATCTCCCATCTTCTGCCCCGGTTTCGCCATCGGTGCAAAGAAGGTAAGTTCGAAGTTGTCACGGATACCTTTGCGTTTCAGATAGGTATCTACATTGAAGAGCACTTCAAATGCAGGACCGCCACGCACTGCGGAGCTGTCTTTCGGGTTGCCTCCGAAGCCCATTGCGATCTTCCCTTTTCCCTGGGCAACCAGCTTATCCAGTTTTCCATAGAGTGCAGTTGCCTCCTCCGGAGCACCGCAGATAGACAAAGAGTGTTCTTTCATGCCCGGCATTGTGATCTTGCCCTGCCCGATCGCGACCACGAGATAGTCATATCCCTCCATCACACGTCCGCTCTCCAGTGTGACTCTTTTTTCTGCGGCTTCGATTTTGCTTACAGGATCAATGATCAGTTGAAATCCGTGAGCCATCGCCAGCTTGTCAAGAGGGACCGAAACATCCTCTCTTGTTTTCTCCCCGGTAGGGATCCAGATTGATGTCGGGTAGATATAGAAGTAGTCCCTGTCGCTTACCAGAGTAACATCCATCTCATTTTTTCTCAGGAAGATCGCTGCTTCTACACCGGCGAATCCTCCACCCAATACCAATACGCTTTTTTTGCTTGACATCTTTTCTTTCCTTTACTGTTTATTCTGGCTAATACTTGAAGAGAGCTGATACTTCCTGCTGATTGACAGCTTCGGAAGGAGGTGCGCTGTTGCGTTTCACCTATCAGCAGCCGGAGAGGATCACCACCCCGACTGTCAATTTTTTTTTAAAGAGGCTCTGCCTCTCTCCTCTTCCAAACTCTATGATGCGTGGTTGAACCCCCGCACGAAACACCTTACTTTTTCAGCGCTTCAAGTCTTGGATAGGTAAAGATCAGGTCTCTCTCGATCACGATTCTCTCTTTCTCGTCAATCGCATAGGCCTTGATCTTCACAGGGATAGAGACATCCTTGTCATGGCTTTGCGCCAACTGTTCATCAGCCTGCAGGATCACCACCTCTTTCGCCTTGAATCCAGGCCCTATCTGGATAGGATTTTTCGGACGTACGATCTTGATCTTATCATTATTTGTGATCTCAAACGTATAGGTATGCGGTTTGCTATCTGTATTCTGGAACAAGAAGAGATAGTCGTTTTGTACTGCTCCACCCGGCATTGTTTTATAGAGTCTTGTACTTTTGTTGATATTGAGCAGCATATGCTCTTTTTTGCTTCCCATCATAAAGAGTGACACAAGCACGATTGCCAGGACGACAAAGTAGGCGATCACCTTACCTCTGAAGTAGTTGGTCTTCCCTTCATACTTCACCGCTTCTTTTTCACTCGACCAACGCACAAGCGAGGGTTTGTTGAAGGCGGCCATCACCTCGGTACAGGCATCCACACACTCCAGACAGTTGATACACTCAAGCTGAAGCCCTTTACGGATATCGATGTGTGTAGGACATACTGTTACACAACTCTCACAGGTTGTACACTCTGCACCCGGCTCCACTGCAAGAAGGTCTTTTTGTTTTGTATACATCTTCTTTTTGTCACTTCCGTGCCCCTGATAGATCTCACCCCCGCGTTTCGGGTCATACACTGCCATAATAGTATCATCATCATAGAGTACCGACTGAACACGGCTATATGGACAGATATAGACACAGAAATCCTCTTTAAGGAATACAACATCCACGATCAGGAAACCGGCCAAGCCAAGAACA
>JACXUO010000110.1 GCA_014763885.1 Campylobacterales bacterium | reverse complement strand
CACACAGAGGATATTGAGATGCTCTATATAGCTCTCTTTGGAGTCTATATTCTGGGAGTCTTGGAAAATGTTATAGGCGGTATTTCTCGCCATGACTTCTGCCACATGCCCCTGCTTCGCTCTCCAGTCCGGTCCCATAAGATTTGCCGAATCACCGATCGCATAAACGCCTTCGAACCCTTCAACCTCATTGTATTCATTGGTCAAAACAAAGCCGGCTTCGCTCAAAGGAAGGTCCGAAGCCTCAAGGATAGGGTGCCCCTTGCCCGCTGAGATGAACATCGTCAGATCGGACTCCAGTTTGCTCCCGTCTTCAAAACTGATCCCGTCCGCTTCAAAAGCAACGATTTTGGTACCTATTTTCTTTTTAATGTTGGTCATTTGAAACATCTTGTCCATCATATCCAGCGCCTTATCTCCCATCTTCTGCCCCGGTTTCTCCATCGGTGCGAAGAATGTAAGCTCGAAGTTGTCACGTACACCTTTGCGCTTAAGATAGGTATCTACATTAAAAAGTACTTCAAAAGCAGGACCCCCACGTACTGCGGAACTATCCTTTGGATTCCCTCCAAAGCCCATAGCGATCTTACCTTTGCCCTGAGCAATCAACTTGTCCAATTTTCCATAAAGTGCAGTTGCCTCTTCGGGAGCACCGCAGATAGATAAAGAGTGTTCACCCATTCCTTGCATTGGGATCTTTCCCTGACCGATAGCGACAACAAGATAGTCATATCCTTCCATCACACGGCCACTCTCAAGAGTTACTCTTTTTTCTGCAGCTTCTATCTTGCTTACAGGATCTACGATCAGTTGAAATCCATGTGCTACCGCTAACTTATCAAGAGGGACAGAAACATCTTCTCTGGTGGCCTCACCGGTTGGGATCCAGATCGATGTAGGATAGATATAGAAATAGTCTCTGTCACTTACCAAAGTTACATCCATCTCATTTCTTCTGAGGAAGATCGCCGCCTCGACGCCGGCAAATCCGCCACCCAGTACCAAAACTCTCTTTGTAGTTGACATCTCTTGCTTCCTTCCTATTCTATTAATACTTTAAGATACCGCTTACTTCCTGCTTTTTAACAACCTCAACAGGTGAAACATTGTTAAGTTTAACAATGCTGTAAACCGCACCTACCAACAGTCCGGAGAGGATCACTAACCAAACTATTAATTTTTTTTTCTAAACGCTCTTTCCCTCTGTAATCTTCCAAACTCTCCAGTGAAGGTTCAAACTGCTGCATTGTGACCCCTTACTTTTCGAGTGCTTCAAGTCTAGGATATGTAAAGATCAGATCTCTTTCGATCACAATTTTCTCTTTCTCATCAATTGCATACGCCTTGATCTTCACAGGGATAGAGACATCCTTGTCATGACTTTGAGCCAAAGGTTCTTTTGTTTCAAGGATTACCACCTCTTTTGCTTTGAATCCAGGACCTATCTTGATAGGATTTTTAGGACGAACGATTTCGATCTTATCGTTATTGATCACTTCGAAAGTATACGTATGCGGTTTGCTGTCTGTATTCTGGAACAAGAACAGATAGTCATTTTGTACCACTCCGCCAGGAATTGTTTTGTAAAGTCTTGTACTCTTATTGATATTCAGAAGCATATGTTCTTTTTTACTTCCCATCATAAAGAGTGTCACAAGTACGATCGCCAACACGGTAAAGTAAGCGATAACCTTTCCTCTGAAGTATTTCGTTTTACCTTCATATCTTACAGCTTCTTTTTCGCTTGACCATCTTACCAATGACTCTTTTCCAAAAGCTGCCATGACTTCAGTACACGCATCCACACACTCCAGACAGTTGATACACTCTAGCTGGAGTCCTTTACGGATATCGATATGTGTAGGACATACAGTTACACAACTCTCACAGGTAGTACACTCTGCTCCCGGTTCCACAGCAAGAAGATCTTTTTGCTTGGTATACTCTTTATGACGATCATTACCATGCCCTTTATAAATCTCTCCACCACGTTTAGGATCATATACTGCCATAATAGTATCATCATCATAAAGTACCGACTGAACACGGCTATATGGACAGATATAGACACAGAAATCCTCTTTAAGGAATACAACATCCACGATCAGGAAACCGGCCAAGCCAAGAACA
>JACXUO010000037.1 GCA_014763885.1 Campylobacterales bacterium | reverse complement strand
GCTTTAGTATTACCAAGTGTTCCCGGTACATACGTTGCTTTTGCCAGCATTGTATCACCGTCAAATAGCGTGACAGACTCGATATAGTGGTCAAAGTCATCAGGGTGCGTATACTCGTTACCCATTTTTACTGTGACTTCAAACGGCTCACCTGCTTTTGCAGTGTCAGCACAGTGGATAAATGGAGAGTGTCTGTCGATAAGGTCTTTTTTCGCTTCTCTATCGATTTCTGAAATGTCTTGGTATTTATTGATCTTTGGCATTTTTCTTCCTTGTTTTTTGATTTATGGAATTATTATAACATAAAAAATATTAAATAGGATAAAAATTATCCTATTTTATCGATTTTCTTCTTTCAGCTGATTCTCGGCCCATTTTCTGATCCTGTTTCTCTGCTCGACTGACAGCTTCGCCTCGTCATGAAAAGTCAGATACATTGGGACAGGCATACGCAGGTTGATCGTATCGGCGATCCCCTTGTAGATCTTCTGCCGTTTCTCTGCATCATAACTGTTCCACTCCTGGAAGTTCAGCCATGCACGCCCCTGTTTGATATGGCTGTTGACCTGAAGGGAAATCGGAGAGATATGCCCGTACCACGGCATCTTCGTCTCGTAGGAGTGGCAGTCATAACAGGAGGTCCTGAGCATGGTCATGATCTCCTCTGGGGCTGCGATCTCATTTTTTGGATCTATATGCGAAGGCGGGGAGGGGAGGTCTATCCTGACAGCCTGAAGCAGCAAAAGGGCGCCGATGATCCAGCCAAAAACGATTTTATACATTGTTTTTCCTGTTTTTCTCGTATTATAGTGAAAGTAGATAAATAAAGTGGAGGGAAGAGAAGGCCATTCTTCCGGAAAAGGAAGAATGGGAAGATATCAGGCAGTTGCCTGCTTATAGATATCTTTCGCTTTCTGTACGTGGAACTTCAGTCCGATCTCCTCTTCGGTAGCACCTAGTGCAAGTGCGACCATCTGAGGCATGTGCAGTACCGGGATCTCGATATCGCGGCCCATCACCTTACCGACGCTGTCCTGGTAGGTATCCATCTTCAGGTGACAGAGAGGACATGGTGTGACCACCATATCTGCATTGTTGTCTACCGCATCGATCAGTGCATTCCCTGTGAGCACCTCTGAAGTATGGTTTGCCTGAAGCTCAACGTGGAACCCGCAGCATTTGTTCTTGCTCGCATAATCCACAGGATGCCCTTCAAGCGCATCGATCAGCCTGTCCAGTGAAGTAGGTACATAGGGGTTCTCACCGCCGTTGCTGTGCTCATGGAGCTCGGAAGGTCTGATGTTATGACATCCGTAGAACGGTGCGATGTTGAACCGGCTGAGCGGTGTAACCACTTTATCTTTGATCGCATCAAGGCCATAATCGTCGATCAATGCATACAAGAAGTGCTTGATCTCCGATGTCCCTTTGTACTCAAGACCCACTTCGGCAAGTTTTTCATTGACCCTTGCTTTGAGGTCAGGGTTGGTATCGAGCGCATGCTTGGTCATCTGTGAGTTGAGCTGGCAGGTATTACAGATCGTGATCATCGTCAGACCGTGTTTCTCAGCATAGCAGATGTTTCTTGCATTCAGAACATGTGCAAGGAACTCGTCAAAATCCTGGAGGTGGCTTGCACCACAGCAGCTTGCTTCCTCAAGAATCGTGATCTCGATACCCAACTTTTCAGCTACAGCGAGTGTAGATGAAAGTAGCTCAGGGGTTGACTGCTTTGCAGTACATCCTGTAAATAGTGCATATTTTAACTGGCTCATCTTTACTCCTTATAGCTTGTTAGTTTGTGAAATTTCAATCAGTTTTTGAACTTCATCCAGGTTTTTGATCTCCGGGATACTGTTGATGAACGGTACGCCTGAGTGCCAGTGGATCTTACCGGACTTCATCATCTTCATCGCAGTCTTCAGGTGCTTGTGCATACCCAGGATACCCTCGGAGTAGAGTACGATATCCGCCTCATCCAGGTAACCTGTCTTCTTCATGCCTCTGAGGAAACCTTCGGCATGTTTGGTTGCCACATTGCGTTCAGCGATCCCCTGCTCAAACTGCATATTGTGCAGTTTGGTGATCTTCTCGATCGGGTTGATCTCTTTCGGACAGGCTTGCGCACATTCAAAACACTTCACACAGTCCCATACGCCCACACCTGGCTGTGCTGTGAGCTTCAGTCTCTCTTCGCCGGCATTGTCACGCGTATCGATCGTAAATCTGTAGGCTGCCGTCAGCGCTGCAGGCCCGAGGAAGTCAGGGTTGGCTTCAAGTGCCGGACAGGCATAGTGACAGCTACCGCACTGGATACAGAGGTCCGAGTCGAGCATCGCATTGAACTGTGCGACAGACTGTTTTGTCTCATGGGTAGGGTGCGGGTCGATATCGGCTACGACATAAGGCTGCACATCCGCGTGTTTCTGCCAGAAGTCGCCTTTGTCGATGATCATATCTTTGATCGCGCGTTTTTTGCTCTGCGGTTCAAGCGTGATGTCGTTGTTGAACAGGTCAAGCAGTTCGATGGCATTCTGCTTACAGGCAAGTACCGGTTTGCCGTTGACCTTGATACCGCATGCCCCGCAGATACCGTGTCTGCATGAACGGCGGTAGGAGAATGATCCGTCATGCTCCCATTTGATACGGTTCATCAGGTCAAGGACCAGATCATCCTTGCCCACTTCCATCTCATACTGTTTGGTATAAGGAAGATAATCCGTCTCAGCGTTAAACCTGAACGCTTTGATGGTCACTGTTCTTGTTTCGTTGTTATGCATCTCTTCCTCCTCTTAGTATGATCTTTCTTTTGGTTCAAACTTGCCCAGTACCACATCGCCCCATTCGGTTGTGATGTTGTACTCTTTGTCCATATACGCATAGGTGTGCTTCAGGAACTTCTCATCATCACGCGCAGGGAAGTCTTCACGGTAGTGGCCGCCACGGCTCTCTTCACGGATCAGTGCACCGTATACGATGAACTTGGAGAACTCAAGCATATGCCCAAGCTCAAGTGCTTCCTGAAGATCCGTGTTGTAGGTGTTGGATTTGTCGTCGATACGGATATTTTTAAATCTCTGGAGCAGCTCATCAATGCTTGCCAGCTGCTTCTCCAGGGACTCTTTGGTTCTGAAGACACCAGCGTTGTCGGTCATACCTGCCTGCAGCTCGGCTCTGAGCCCCGCTACGCTCTCTGTACCGTTGGATGTTTTGATGCGGTTGAGCTCTTCGAGCATTGTGTTTGCATCCTCTACCGTTGCTTTTTTGAGCTCAATCCCTTCATTCAGCTTTTTCACCATGTTCTCACCTGCATGGCGGCCGAAGAGCAGGGCTTCAAGGACCGAGTTTGCACCAAGTCTGTTCGCACCGTGTACAGAAACACAGGAACACTCACCCGCTGCATAGAAACCTTCTACGGTCTCTCTCGGGTTTTTGCGCACTTCGCAGTTGATTGTCGTCGGGATACCACCCATAGAGTAGTGTGCCGTTGCAGAGATATGGATAGGCTCTTTGAGCATATCCTGCCCCTGGAATGCGATCGCAAGCTCTCTTAGCTCCGGCAGCCTGGTAAGGATGATCTCCGGGTCAAGGTGCGTCAGGTCGATATTGACTGACTGGCCGTCTTTTCCTACACCGCGTCCCTCTCTCACCTCCTGCATGATCGCTCTGGATACAACGTCACGTGAAGCAAGCTCCATTGCATTGGGTGCATATTTGGTCATAAATCTTTCGCCCTCTGAGTTGTAAAGGCGTCCGCCTTCACCACGAGCCGCTTCGGAGATCAGTACTCCTGAACCGCCAAGTCCGCTTGGGTGGAACTGTACGAACTCCATATCTTCCAGCGGAAGGCCGTGACGCGCTACGATAGAGAGTGAGTCTCCTGTGTTCGCATGTGCATTTGAGTTGAATCTGTAGGCTCTCGCGTGTCCGCCTGTCGCGAACATCACTACCTTGGCATTGAAGATCGCAGGCTCAGAGTTGCGGATGTTGTAGGCTGCAACCCCGTAGGCTTTGCCGTCTTTATAGAGAAGGTCCGCCGCATACCACTCGTCAAACACTTCGATCCCTGCACGGAACGCCTGCTCATAGATCGCCTGAAGTACCGCAAGACCGGTTCTGTCTTTTGCATAACAGGCTCTTGGCTTGCTTTGTCCGCCGAACGGTCTGATCGCGATGTTCCCTTCCTCATCTCTTGAGAAGGCTGCCCCCATACGCTCAGCCCATCTGATCGTCTCAGGTGCTTTGGTACACATGAGCTCAACCGCGTCCTGATCTGCAAGGTAGTCCGAACCTTTGACCGTGTCAAACTCGTGCAGTTCAGTCGAATCCTCTTTCCCCAGTGCAGCATTGATTCCTCCCTGTGCTGCACCTGAGTGAGATCTCAGTGGGTGAAGTTTTGTGATGACTGCTGTTTTCTTGCCTGCTTCAGTCAGCTCTTTGGCTGCAGCCAAACCGGCAAGCCCCGCCCCAACGATAACAGCATCATATTCGTAGATTTTTACATCCATAACGACTCGTCCTTTTTCTGTAGAAATTGCATTGATTATAGCTTATAGAAAGTTAAGTTAAGAAGTTTTATAAGAAAGTCTTTAAAGCATGGACGGATTTGTTACGATTTACGTCATAGCAGAGTGCGGATGAATGGCGTAAATCGTGGAGTGAAGTTATTTCAGGCTGCGGCCACCTGGCTGGATGAGAGGAAATCGGATGCCAGGATGAACTCAAGGCCGATCTCTCTCCCCATAACTGCTTCGATCTCTTTGCGGTTTTTGCCAAAGAGATCATAGTCTGCTTCATTTTCGACGATCAGTACCTCTGCACCATGGTCATAGGCATCCAGCAGGTTCGTCCCCGCTTTGGTCAGGGCAAGTCTTCTGTTGTCCTCAAGGAGTGTTGCACCGGAACCTTTGGTCTCCCTGTCAAACCGTACCGCTTTTGCACCCGCTTTTTGGATATCTTCGATCATCGTAGAGTTGATGACATCCATACCGCTGTAGTATGCCGTCTTCTTCCCTTCGATACTGCCGATGGTTTGGGGAACACGCTTCTGGGGTGCAGCTTTCTCTTCTTCTTTACCTTTACCCGTTAGTTTTGCAAGAAGGGTTTCGAAGATAGAGGGCATCACCTCGTTTCTTGCCATTGTTTTAAGCGCATTGATCGTTTCCATGTGGTCTTCGGCATCAAAAAGGTTGTTCTCGTATTCGCAGTCAAAAAGCCCGGAGTCAGCCTCGCTGATGGCTTTGAGGATCTCTCTTTTGTGCTCAGAACCGTTTTCGATCAGTCTGTGTGCCAGAAGGAGAACGGCATCACCGATGTAGTCACGCTTGAAGTTCGATGTTTCGGAGGCATAGTGGAGGGGATAAAGGCTCTTGTAGTACGCCAGATCCTCTGCATTGCAGTAGGGTTCAAGCAGGGCATAACTCTCCATGAAATCCTTGTCATTGAAACAGAGCCCGTGGTTGGAGCGGTAGCTGTTGACCGGATCGACCTGAAGCTCTGTGCCGAGTGCTTCCATAATGTTTAACATTTTTTCCTCTGCTGTCACGACAAGGCCGTTGATCCTGAAGATCAGATTTTCTTCAGGGAAGGCAAAATTCTCGTTCTGTTCCCGGATCGCTGCAAGCAGCTCTTTTGCTGTGGCATCATCATCCAGTCTGACCGTGAAGTTTTTGTAGTAGGGGAGGTAGTCAGTCTTTGCATTGAAAAAGAATGCTCTTATCTGTAGTTTCATAGCGTGTTTCTCCTAATCATAGTGTCAAGATTATAGCCAAGCTTTTATTAGTAGGGCATTTGAAAACGTTTAGGATTTCTGTTATTTTAAAAGGTTATGTTACAAATTTGCCATTGTTATTTTAGCGCTGCGATCTCCGGTACCTTATTTTACACAAAAAAACTCCGGGGGAGTATGCTACAATCTCACATGCAAAAGATAGACAAAGAACAGTACCTTATCAACTCCCTGACCTCTGAGCATATCGGTGACGATGCGGCGGTGATCGGGGATACCCTTTACAGTATGGATGCTTTTTTTGAAGATGTGCACTTCAAAAGAGAGTGGATGAGCCTGACGCAGATCGCGCGCAAAGCGATGCTGATCAATATCTCCGATGCGATCGCCATGAATGCCAGGCCCAAGTATGCACTCGTGACACTCTCCCTGCCCAAAGATATCCGGGATTTTGAGATCGAACTGCTTACAGAAGTGCTTGAGGCGACAGCCGGGGAGTACGGCTGCGAGATCATCGGTGGAGACACGATCGGAGCAGACAAGCTGCATCTCTCCATCACGATCATCTCCAAAAGCGACAGCCCGCTGCTTCGCACGGGACTCGAAGAGGGAGACCTGCTTGCCTATACCGGTATACTCGGAGAGAGCGGAGCAAATCTTCAGGCCCTGATGCGCGGTGAAGAGATAGAGGAGAACGCGAGGTTTTACGAACCCGTGCTCCGGGCGGAGTTTGTCGAACGTGCCAGACCCTATCTGAGGGTAGGGATGGATATCTCCGACGGACTCTACTGCGATACGAACAAGCTTCTTGATATCAATAAATATGGAAAAGAGGAGCTTCTTCTTATTGATGACAATATCGGGCTCAGCGGAGAGGAGTACGAGATGCTGATCGGTTTCGACCCGGCAAACCTGGAAGCGGTGAAAAAGATCGCCGGAGAGACGGGAACGCCACTGACGATTTTTGCCAAAGCAGCAAAAAACAGTGAACGCTACCCTTGTAAAAGCCATCACTTTTAGTGTATGGTATTTTTAGAGATTAGCGGGGGTTTAGTATATGACAACCGTTATCATGATGTTTATTTTGCCGATCGGTATCATCGTTTATTTTTGGGATCGCAAAGTGTATGCCAAAAATATGAAAGAGTTTCATTTCCATATTATGAAGATTGCAGAGTTGGAACTCGAGAGATCAGAAAAAATTGACATTATCAGTAAGATGTTTCATCAAAATGAGTATACCTTGGTAAACCGGACCGATACATCACTGATTGTCGAAAAGAAGCATATCAATATCGGTGTGCCGTTTATTATGTTTGGGTTGTTGGCGTATATCGGGCTGGTTTTATATTTCATCTATTTTTTTTCATTTATTGATCCTTTTGCAAAAGTGATCCTTAAACAATTATATCAAGTTTTCCTCATCCCCCATCATTTCCAGAGTATAAAAGAACACACTGAATCGGAGGCTTTTCCTCGAACCTTGATCTCCTGATCGGTAATGCAGGTGCTACAATATATTGTAGTAGCATATAGGTACCAGTTATCGCTGGACTTGGAAATCACTGAAAATTCAGCAGTGGGTATACACTCCGCATCAGGATACGGAGCGAGAGAAGATTTAAATTCTATATCGAGGTGCCGTCAACCATAATATTTCGTTAAAAACCGATGCAGCTGGTTTGCAAACTGGTGGGCATCTTTGCTGGAGAAAGGCTTGGGGCCGGAGGTGACCTCTCCGCTCTCCCTGATGCTCTCCATGAGATTTCGCATCGCCAGGTACTGCTTGATATTGTCTATCGTATAGAGTTCGCCTCTGTGGTCAATGGCATGGGCATCTTTGGCGATCACGCGGTCGGCAAGGGGGATATCCGCAGTGATCACAAGGTCGCCTGCGCTGCACAGCTCCACGATATGGTTGTCCGCCTCATCGGCTCCCTGTTCGACGATGAGATACTCGATATGTCCGGAGCTGCCGATGTTGATCTTTTTGTTGGCGATGACCTTGGTGGGGAGGTTGAGCCTCTCTATGCTTCGCAGCACGATCGGCTTGAGGAGGTTGGGGAAGGCATCGCCGTCTATAAAGAGCGTCATACTAAAGTATCTCTTTCACTCTTCCTACCTCGCCTGTATTGAGGCGCACTTTGATACCGTGGGGGTGGGTAGGGGAGTTGGTGAGGATTTTCTGTACCTTGCCGTAGGTGATATAGCCTGTCGGCTGGTCTTCCTTGAGTACGACACCCACATCCATACCGTATTTGATATTGCTGCGTTTTCTTCCGTCTTTAGGCATCTGCCGCCTTTGGCTTATAGTTCAACACTTTTTTGACAGTCTCTATCGAACAGAAGAAGAGTGCATCAAAGAGGGGATTGAGTCTGGTGGTCTCCTCATCGATCACCTCAAATGGCTGGAAGATGGTTCCGGCGCCATACTCTGTGCTGTTCGGCCTTACGGTGAAGACGATCGGTTTGAGGGTGCGTACGAGATTGAGCACTTTTTTGTAGCTTTTATCCTCTTTGGCCGGCAGGAGGTTCCCCTGTTTGCTTTCGGTGAGCCTTGCCTTCAGCAGGGGCTGAAGTTTGTCATTGAAGATCACCTTGTTCCATTTGATCGTGCCCAGGTCGATCGTAAACTCCCTGTTGGCTGCGATAAGCGGGTGGGGCTTGCTCTCGCGTATCGCTTCGAGAAGGTGAAGAAAGAAGTTCTTGCCGCCGAAATTCTCAGCGGCACTCAGCAGTATCTGATGGTAGTGAAGTTTCTGGGCATCATCCAGAGCGTTGAAGTCGCACATAGGTTATCTTTGTATTAATTTGCGCCATTATATCCAAATAAATGATCATGGTCGTACAGGATACGATTACGCTTCAAGTTCTATTTTCAATGTAAAAAACTCCAGAAGGTCCTTGAGGGTAATGATGCCTGTGATTTTTCCATGTGCTTCGACAAGCATTCTGCTGATCCCGCTCTCATTCATCGCAAGCATCGCCTCGTGGACGCTCATCGTTGCGGGAAGCGTATTTGCTTTCGCGGCTTTTTGCATGATCTGGGCAACCTGCATCGTCGGCCACTTCTCCTGCGGGACCGCTTTGAGGGCATTGAGCGTGATGAGTCCTGAGATCCTGCCTTCCTGCGTCACCGGAAACATTTTGTAGTGGTAGCGGTAGAGGTACTGCTCGACAAACTCCTGCAGCGTGATGTTGGAGGGGACGGTGACGGGATCTGTGTTCATATACTCTTTTACGCTTTTCCCTGCAAAAGATTGTTTGATCAGAAGCGACTGGTAGGAGGAGTTCGCGGCACTGAAAAGGAAAGAGCCGATGAGTATCCACCAGACCCCTCCTATCACATTGCCCTGAATCAGATGCATAAACCCGATAAAGATAATGAACATCGCAAAGATAACGCTGATGCGTGATGCCGTGCGTGTTGCCCAGCGTATATCCCCTTTGATCCACCACAGGATGGAGCGGAGTACGCGCCCTCCGTCCGTAGGGAATGCCGGTATCATGTTAAAGATAGCCAGGAGCAGGTTGATCGCACCAAGATAGCCCAGTATCGCTACGATAGGCACAGGAAGTCCGACAGCCGCTGCCGCTTGATAGAGTGCACCAAAGAGCAGCGAGAGAAGCAGGCTGGCGATCGGTCCGGCGATTGCCATGAGAAATTCGATCTTGGGAGTCTCCGGCTCATCTTTCATCTCCGCCACACCCCCGAAGACAAAGAGGGTGATCCCCTTGATATCCATCCCGTACTTTCTGGCTATCAGGGAGTGGGAAAACTCGTGGATGATAATAGAGAGGAAAAGCCCCAGGGCGCCGAAAACCCCCATGATCCAGTAGGTCTGTATACTCAGATTGGGATAATAGGCTGGGAAAGCCCCTTTCGCCAGTGACCATACGACCAAAAAGAGGATGATTCCCCAACTCATATCCACCGATACGCTGAAACCCAGGAGTTTGAAAAGTTCTGTTTTTCTTTTTAACATTTTGATACCACCTCTTTGAGCTATTATAGCGCTTTTGTTCTGTTAGTGAAACTTGCTTTGTGCCTCTTCGTTCCAGAGGGGGTTTCCCCTGTCATCCTCATGGAGCTTGGCTCTCTCCTTCTCATCGATATGCCAGTAGGAGTAATCGATGCTTGACCCATCGTACTCCGCTTTTTTGTCATGGGCAAAGGGACACCACCAGTTCTCGACGATCCTTACAAGATAGGCCATATACCTGAACATCGCCACACTCAGAGGGCAGTAGAGCTTGCAGTTGAAGATCCAGAAAAAGCGGTAGGATCTCAGGTCTTTCCAGTTGTGTTTATCCAGCTGGACGATCTGGTCACCAAACGTATAACGATGGGAAGCCCAGCTTGGAACAAAATCACGAAAGGGCTTCACACCCTTTGCCCCGATCAGTTTTAAATGCCCTCTGACCAGCAAGATGCCGACAGCAACAAAAGGAACGGTAGTGAGCAGAGGGATATAGATCAACGATACCCCGATCCTGACTTTCCAATCCGGTTGTCTATCAAAGTTTTTACCTATCTCTACTCTTTTTTGCATCGTTTTTCCTTGTAGGTATGGAGTGCTTTGTTTATTATAGCCAATTAGGGAGTATGTCAGGGGAAAGGCGCATTTCCCCCATTCTATTACACAGAATTATGACAAAAAATAGGGAAAATGTATGAATGGCTTCTTGACATGGCGGGAGATTCTTCGTTATCATCCTTATCTGTACCTGCCGGAGTTTTTGGTCAAAAACGTATCAGAGTTGGGAGCGACAATGATAGCTGAATATCCCCATAGCAAAACCGTTGAAGTGCTGATGAAAGCGATGGAGACTTCGGAAGAGGGGTTGTCCAGCCAACAGGCGAGAGAGAAACTTTTGCGTTACGGGCCCAACGAGATCGAGGAAAAAAGAACAACTACTTGATGCTCATCCTGGCACAGTTCAAAAGTCCTCTGGTCTATATACTGATTATCGCTGCGATACTCTCTTTTATCCTGCATAACCTCCATGAAGGGGTGCTGATACTTCTCATTATCATGGTCAATGCATCGATCGGTTTCTGGCAGGAACTCAAAGCGCTGGCATCGATCGAAGCATTGAAAAAGCTGACGCAGAGCAAAACAGAGGTCAAACGCGGAAAGAGCCAGTTTGCCATCCCCTCATCGGGGCTCGTACCGGGCGATCTGGTGATACTCACCGAAGGGGATGTGATCCCTGCGGATATCCGGCTTATCAGGACCCAGGGAACGGTGATCGATGAGTCCGTCCTTACCGGGGAGTCTGTTCCCGTACAAAAAGATGCGACACTGATTCTTCCCGAAGATACACTCCCCTATGAGCTCGACAATATGGCACTTTCGGGAACGACAGTCACGAAAGGAAAAGCAGAAGGGGTAGTGACCTCTACGGGAAAATATACCTATTTTGCTTCCATTGCCGCCAAAGCGGCAGAAGCGTCGCCCGATACGCCACTTAGCAAGGCCTTGGAGCACTTTAGCAAAAAACATATGTCTTTGCTGCTGGTTGTGATCTCGGTCACTGCCGTACTGGCGTTCTGGCAGGGAAGGGAGTTGATCGAAATCATCTATCTGGTCATTGCCGAGCTGGTTTCTGCCGTACCGGAGGGGTTGCCGATCGTTGTGACCCTGGTACTGACCATCGGTGCCATGGCATTGAGCCTCAAGAAAGTCTATATACGCCATTTGCCTTCCGTCGAGACGCTGGGAAGCACCACCGTGATCGCTTCAGACAAAACAGGGACGATCACAGAGGGTAAGCTTGAAGTGCAGGAGGTCTTCTCCCTGCATGAGACCTTTGCCCAGACGGTTTCAGCACTTGCAAACGAATCTGTGGAAGGCAAGGGTGATCCTGTCGATACCGCTCTGGCTCGGTGGGTCGGGGAGGATTATGAGCGTATCCGGGAGAAGTATCCCCGTGTCAACCTCTATCCTTTCGATACCAAACATCGCTTGATGGCAAGTTCCAATATGGTCCGGAAGGAGCACCGGATCTTTGTCAAAGGTGCATTTGAATCACTGAAGACGTTTGCGCTCAACAGCGGGGAGTTTGCCCTTCTCAAGGAGGAGCACGACAGGATGGCCTCCGAAGGGTTGAGGGTCATCGCTTTGGGGATGGGTGAGTACAGTACGGATGATATCGAGGAGTGGCAGATAGAGATCGTGGGGCTGGTTGGTTTTATCGATCCGCCCAAAGAGGGGGTGAAGGAGGCGGTAGGACTGGCGCAGCTTGCCGGGGTGAAGATCATGATGATTACGGGAGATGACCCTCTTACCGCCAAAGCGGTTTCCGCCTCCGTAGGTATCTATAAGGAGGGAGACAGGGTCGTATCCGGGAAAGAGCTGAACGGGATGGATGATGCAACACTCAGTGAGATTCTGCCAAAAGTATCCGTCTGGGCACGCGTACTTCCGGAGCATAAATACCGTATCGTAAAAGCCCTGCAGCAAAAAGGAGAGATCGTTGCCGTGACCGGGGATGGTGCCAACGATGTTCCTGCGCTCAAGGCTGCCGATCTCGGTATCGGGATGGGAAGCGGTACGGAGGCAGCCAAATCTACGGCAAAGATGGTACTGGGAAACAACAATCTCTCCGTGATCGTCGATGCCATCAAGCAGGGGCGTACGATCGCCGGAAATATACGTAAGTCCATCTATTTCCTCGTCTCTACCAGCCTGGATGAAGTGATACTGATTACCGGTGCGATACTCATGGCTTTGCCGCTGCCCCTCTATCCTGTTCAGATCCTCTGGATCAACCTTGTCGCCGACAGTGCACTGGATAAGACCTTTCCTTTCCTGAAAGAGGAAGAGGATGTGATGAAGAATCCGCCGACAAGGATCCATGAACAGTTCCTGGACAGAGTGCAGCTTTTGCGTGTCTTCTATGCTGCGCTGGTGATCAGTATGGGGTCACTTTTCCTCTATCTCTGGATGATAGAACACTACGGCGAAGAGAGCGCCATCTCTACGCTCTTTACCTCCTTTGTTGTCGCCACCTGGATGAACGGTCTGCAGTCGCTGAAAGAGCATGAGCCCTTTTTGAAAAACATCAAAAGGTCACTTCAGATCAATCCCTATATCTTTTACGGTATCGGCATAGGGTCGGTACTCCAATTGACAGCGATCTATTTTCTTGCCGATATCTTCCATACGCAGCCCCTGAATTCAGACTCCCTCCTGATGATCTCGCTGTTGGGATTATGGGTATTTGGCATGGTAGAGATAAGGAAATGGGGGGGAATATTGGTGGAGAAGAGGGTAAAATAGATAGATCCCCCGGTAGATTATGATAAAATCAATCCATACAGATCATAGAAAAGAGGAAGAAAACGATGCCGGCGAAAAAAAAACTCCAAAGATACCCCGAAACTCCAGAAGTCCACTGTCAGTTTTGACGATGTGGTGGGGCATACCCATATCAAAGAACGTCTCAAGTCGATCATCAAGATCATCAAAAACCCGAAAAAACTCGAAGTCTTTGATGTGCCTGTACCCAAAGGTTTGCTGCTTTACGGGCCGGTAAGTGTAGGAAAAGCGATGCTGGCCAAGGCTTTTGTACATGAGGCGGGGCTCTCTTTCATCGAAATCGCAGGTTCCAAACTCTTTGACCTTGAGTATATCAAGCAGGTGTATGAGATCGCCGCGAAGAGTGCCCCCTCCGTCGTGATCCTGGAGGATATCGATATCAAGGGGCTGATGCAGGGGGCGATCACCAATGTCTCTTTTTCCGATATTGCCAAGGTATTGGAGTCGGTGGACAAGATGGTATTTACGATCGCCACATCAGAGACACTGGACGGGGTGGATCCGGTACTGACTGCGCCCCAAAAACTTGACTTCCTGCTGGAAGTATCCAAGCTTGACAAGGATGCAAGGCAGTTTTTTGTGGAGAAGATCCTGCAGAAACCGCATGATCCCAAAATAGATACGGAACGGATCGTGCGTTACATCGCCGGGATGAGTGCGATGGATCTTGAGCGGTTGGGGCGCATGGCTGCACTGAGTGTGATCGAACAGGGCGGCAGCGAGATCACAGAGGATATCCTGATAGAACAGATAAATATTATAAAATATGGACACAAGGTAGAGACCAAGATGGTAAAAAACCTGGAGGAGGAGATGAAAATGACCGCCTATCATGAAGCGGCACATGCTATCCTCTCTTCGCTCCTGTTGCCGCATATCAAGATCGAGCAGGTGACGATAAGCCGCAGAAGCAATATGCTGGGGTTTGTCGCCTACAATGCGGAAGATGATATGACCAATATCACCAAGGAAGAGCTTTTCAATGATGTATGCGTGCTGCTTTCAGGACGCCTTGCGAAGATGAAGAAGGCAGGAGAGAGCAAAATGGACAGCGGTGCGATGGATGATCTCGCCCAGGCTTCGATCAATATCTATGCGGCGATCACGACGCTGGGGATGGACAAGGAGCTGGGATTTATCAATATAGAGTCGATCGCCCTGATGGACAACTACTTTCTTTCCCAGCAGATCGAGAAACGTTTTCTGCACTGGATCAGTGTAGCGCAGGAACATGCAAAAAAACTTGTTGATAAGCACTGGAAGCTGATCGATACACTGGCAGTAAAGCTGATCGAAAAAGAGATCGTGGAGAGCAGCGAGCTTCAAAAGATCATAGGCAAAACCAGGATCTCGAACAAGATACCGGAGACACTTTAAAACAGAAGCGTTATTCCGGGCGCATCGCAGAGATGAAGGGATCTTTTGCCTACTTCCTACCATGAAGAAGGAGGAAGCAGGGAGAAAGATGGAATTATTTCAGTTTTCCATTCCCGTACTGTTCGAAGAAGTAGTCCGTAATGATCTCCGCATCTTTTTCGGTAATCATATCCGCTTTAAAGTGAACGATCATTTTTTCCACCTTCTCTTTCCAGAATGTTCTGGACTGCGGTCCCTGGTTGATCATATAGCCAAATGAGTGGCATGTCAGACATTGTGCCTGTACGACATCAAACCCTTTGCCCATTTTGATGGGGAATGCAACATACGGCACAGCAACATCTTCGTTGACTTTTGCACTGAGCGGTACAGCGATAACCGCAGCAGCCAGTAGTAGTTTTTTTATTCTGTTTGTTATTTTCATCTTAGACTCCTTATACCACTTCAACCATGACTTCGTCGATACCGTTGTATTTGTATCCGCCGTGGTTCCATTGGATATCTTTCGCAAACGGTTGTTCCTCACCGAGTTTGTTGATCGCTTTTGACATGATCTTCATTTTGCCATATTTGGTAGGTTTGAAACTGTATCTGAAGGTCCTGAATGCATAACGTCCCGCAGAACCGTCATCAAGGATCGCCTGATCCCAGGTTTTCCCTTCATCCAATGAGATCAATACCTCTCTGATACCCTGGCCGCTGTCAAATGCCACACCTCTGACTACAAGGTGGGAGTTATGCGTTACTATAGAGTCCTGTGTCGGATAACCGATCACTGACTTGACATTCATCTTGGTGATAGGTTTCGTTTTTTTCGCTCTCTTTTCAGGGGTTTCACACTCACATTCGTTGTCCGGTACACGGTAGGCAACATCCATAAAGAAGAGACTTTTGTACTTATCTGTCACGGTAATGTTGCTCAGCATTTTAACCCAGCTGTCCGAATAGTAACCTGGTATGACCAGTCTGATCGGATAGCCGTTAAGGTAGGGGAGATCCTCTCCGTTCATCTCATACGCCACGATGACATGGTCATCCAGCTCATCGAGGTGGAGTTCTCGTACGAAGTTCGGCGTTTTGTAGTAGGCCGCATTGTCCTGCCCGTTAAAGCCGATCCATGCAGCTTCTTTTTTCAGTCCTGCCTTGTCAAGCAGGTCGCTTAGACGTACACCTTTCCACTTGGCACATCCCATAGCCCCGTTACCCCACTGGATCCCGCCTGCGACCGGTTGGAATGCTGAACGGCTGTTACCGCCACACTGTAGTACGGCAGTGACCTCTACCTGTTCAAAATCGTTTTTAAGCTGATCAAGTGTGATATGCAGCTCTTTTTCTACAAGACCGTTGATATGGATCGTATAGGTTTCCGGATCGATCCGGGTAGGGATATCAGGCATGTGCCACCGTACAAAGAACTGGTCATTCGGCGTGATAGGGTAGGCAAATACATCCCTTGTAGACTCAAGCAGAGGCGGCCTGTCCGAATAGGTGATCATCGGTCTTTTTTCAGGGAATGCCACTTCGGAGATTTTTCTGTTGTCGACAGGCTGACGTGTTGTCGCAGCATTGAGGCCAGTACTGCCAAGGGCGGCAGCACCGGCAGCAGAGAGTGCTGTTTTAATAAACGATCTTCTTTCCATAAGAGTTCCTTTATAAAAAAAAATTATTAAATATTTAAAATTTATCAATTATATAAATAATTGTCTCATCATACACCATAATTGCTGAAATAAAGCAAATCGTGATAATCATTTATGATAATATTTATAATTGTATCTATTTGGTACGTTAAATTACTTGAAAATTTGCATCACTACACAATTGATCCTCAATTTTTATACTATAATAAAAAAAAGGAGTTGATATGAAGACCATAACAAAAAAACTGACTCTGATCGCGGCACTCTCTTCAGCAATGCTGTTCAATACCGGATGTACTCCCCAGGAGGAGGCGTTTGTAGCCGGAGCTGCGACCGGTGCAGTGGTCGGAAGTATCATGAGCTCCGACCGCCCATACTATTATGACAGGCCTTACTACTATTATGGCGGCAGGTACTATTATGGCGGCAGGTATGCCAACGGGTACTACTACTATAAAGGAC
>JACXUO010000036.1 GCA_014763885.1 Campylobacterales bacterium | reverse complement strand
TTAGGCTCAGAAATGTGGCTAACTTTTATATACTTGTTTTTCATCGGTTATATCGTACCTTTCTCGTACTTTATACCTTCTAAACTAGTCTAGCCCCATTAGAAATTAGAAATTAGAAATTTTGACACAATCCTCTATCGCAGTCAAGCCTTTTATCTGAGTTTGCTGTAGATTTGGCTTGAGCGCGTGAGTGCAGCGAAAGGGTTTACTTTATAGTAAATGACTGAGCGGAACGAAGCGATCAAGTCAAAGATGCAGTAAAATCAGATGAAAGAGGGTGCATCGTTGGCAAAGAGGATCAGATCCCCCGCCCTCGTCTCCTCTATCAGCATCTGCTCCATCTGCGCTTTACTCTCCAGTTTCCCCAGTTTATCCGCATCCACATGTGCTTTGAAGATCGGGTAGTTCAGGTCGCCGGTCACGATCACCTTGTCAAAAACAGCATTGGCTCTTTGGGCAACCTGCACATTGAGTGCATCATCCACTTCGACCAGTCCCGGAGTGATAAGCACCTTTCTCCCCTGATAGCTCTCTGCCAGATCAAAAGAGGCCATCATGCCGTCGATATTCCCGTTGAAACTGTCATCAAGGATCACCTTGCCGCCGGCATCGATACGCTGCAGCCTGTGGGCGACAGGCTTCAGTGTCGCCAGTCCCTCCTGTATCTCCCGGGTCGTCAGTCCGAGCTCTTTGGCGATCTGTACCGCCGCGGCAAGGTTGATCGCATTGAAGGCTCCCAGGATAGCCGCTTTATACTCTACTCCGTCAAGGGTAAAGCTGGTGCCCTCAAGCGTCGCTTTCACCTCCCCGATGACCGCCTGCGGTGCCGGAAGTACGCTCCTGATATTCAGGTTCTCCTTGCTTCCGAAGGTATGGATATGCGCTTCGGGTTTGACCATTGCACTCTCATGCACCCACGCGCTTTTGAGACGTTTGCTCAGCAGGATCTCCATTTTGGTATTGCGGATGTTCTCCAGTGTCTTGAAATACTCGATGTGCGCAGGCCCGATCTTTCCTACCACCACATAGTGCGGATTGACAAAGGTCGTGATCTCCTTGATATCCCCCTCGCCTCTTGCCCCCATCTCCACGACATAGACTTCCGTACCCTCTGGAAGATCGTCGTTGATATCTTTCATCACGCCGCCAAGGGTATTGACCGAACGCGGTGTGGCATAGGTTTTGTACTTTGTCCCGAGAATATGGGCAATGAAGTTCTTGATACTGGTCTTGCCGTAGCTGGCAGTGATCCCCACTACGACCATATGCTCCATCCCTTCAAGCTTCTGCTCTGCCTTGCGCTTAAAGCCTGCAAAGAGCATCTTCTCGATGAACATCGAAACAAAGTACGCCAGAAAAAGCGGGAGGACTACGCCGAAGTGTTTAAAGGCTACGGCGATAAAGAGCGCAAACAAAAAGAGCGCGGCAAAAAAGCGCTTCACCCTCCCGGTAAAGACCAACGGCTTATCAAGCCCTTTGTACCAGAGATAAAGCAACGGCAGATAGGCAAGCACGACGACAAATCCGAACGGACTGATCCCATCGACCAAAGCATAGAGTGCAAAGGGTACCAAAAAGTAGATAAAGTGCCACCATGCCTTCGTATGGTGGAAGAGGACACGTTCGAGCTTATAGCTGTACCACTGCAGGTTGGTGATAAAGTAGTATCCGATAGCGGTGATAAAAAGCAGATAGGCGATCGCATTGAGTATTAACATTGTTGTTCTTCCTTACATTCTTCTGTGATGGTTTGTGCGATAAAGTCTTTATGCTGCAAAAAAAAGTAGTGATCCCCCTCAAGCGGATAGAACCTGCTCTCCGGGATCAGTCCTGCGATCTTCTCACCAGTATAAAGCGGTGTGGCCGTATCCTCTTTCCCCCAGAAACAGAGTGCCTTGGAGCGGCTTCTGGCAAACTCATCTTCAAAATCCTCATCCACCACGTTTTTGAAGGTCTCATACATCTCATGGCTCATGCCCGTCACATCGGCTGAGCGGAAGATATCCCTGAGTTTCTTGAATCCCAGCGGCTTGAGGAGCTTAAAGGTAGCGATCTTCACCTTCACAGACCATGGCTTCTCCGTCACTACACCGGCACTTGAGAGGAGCACCAGGCAGGGGGTATTGAGCAGTGTCGCCACCTTGCCTCCAAAGGAGTGTCCCATCGCGATCCTTGGCCCTACTCCCAGCGCTTCCAAAAAGAGCGTGACGATCTTCCCGTAATCTTCGGTAGTAAGGATCATCTCGTTGCTGCTCTTTCCAAACCCGGGCATATCCAGATAGATATGTTTATACTGGGGCAGTGTCTTCCCAAAGGCCTGCTTCATGATCTCTTTGTTGCTGCCCCAGCCATGCAGGATCAGGATCGCATCTTTGGCTGCGGGGTTGAGGAGTTCATAGGAGAGCTGAAATGGTTGGTTATTGTAGATGATCTCTTTTGATGCCATAGTTTACCGTTCAATAAAATTGAAGTATTTTATCATAACGGCACTTATGCTATACACTTCAACGCAGAACAAACTTTTGAATACTAGAGCTCCGAAAGCGGTAAGGTCGTCCTGCTCGCCCGGGTGAGCGGCTCATCGTTGAAACGCTCCTCGATCGTGATATGCGCACCGCCGATAGTGAAGGTGATCACTGCATCACTTTTGTCAGTTCTCCAGCGTCCCCCTGCCGAACCCCAGATGACCCTGTTACCCTCTACCCTGCACTTATACGCATAACGCTCCTTCTCTCCCTCTATCCGATAATGAAGAGAGACTACCCCCGTTTCTCTTTTTTCTGCCTGAATGGTACGATGGTCAATGCCCATGATCGATGAGAGTGCCGCCTTACAGATCTTGATCTGGGGCGTTGCATCATCGGATGCGCCATACAGGGCAGGAGATAAAATCATGATAGAAAGATAAAGTGCCAATTTTTTGATATTCTGCATCAGTTCCCCCTTTTTATAAAACAAATCGTTTCACCGCTAGTCTATAAAGTGCTCATCCTTCATACGCTTCTCTTCGATATACTCCCGGTAAAGGAGTGCGACACCGAACGTGACGACGATCAGTACGCCTGCGGTGATCGTAAGCTTCACAAACACCGTCCAGCTGACCACTTCAGCCCAGAGCTGAAGCAGCAGAAGTACCGCATAGAGCACAAAGACCGTACCGCTGATGATACTTGCGATTTTCATCACTTTCATTTCTTCTCCCTTTGCATAATGACCACATACCCTTCCCGTTTGAAGAAGAGCAGCATCCTTCTTATATCTTTTTCCATGGTGACCACTTCCCACCCCTCTTTCGCATTGGTGTTGAGAAACTCCGAAAAGCGTACCGGATTGATCTTGGATTCGCCAAGAAGCAGCGACCCGAGCATCCCCTCCTGGTAAATGACCGCCTTGTACTCTTTCATCTTTGCCCCTTTAGAAGTTCAGCACCTGATCTCTGTCAAATCCGTAGATGTCATTGAACATCAACACTTTTCCCTCCCTGTCCACATAGCTGGTCAGGTATGCCGTATGTACCATCATCCTTTTTTTCAAAGGGATATGGTGCGTTTTGAGCGAATCGTATTTTTCCATGATGCTCTCCGGCGTCTCACCGGTAAAATTGCTGGCGATATAGATCAGCATCTCATTGGGTTTTTCCAGTCTTACACAGCCGTGGCTGAAGGTACGTACCTCCCGTTTAAACAGCGACTTTGCCTGCGTATCGTGCATATAGACCGCATGGCTGTTGGGAAAGATAAACTTGATGCGCCCCAGCACGTTGCGTTCCGAGGGTCTCTCTATAAACTTGAAGGGTACTGTTCCTCTGCCCCCTTTATAGGCAGCCAGATTGACATCATTCAACGATACGTTTTGTGAATCCAGGTTATAGTCACGACGTATGACCATGTTGTTGCGCGCCAGGTAGGCGGGGTCTTTCAGGACTTTGGGGATGATCTCGTTTCTGGCGATACTGTCGGGTACCCCCCACTGCGGGTTCAGCGTGATATACTGCATCGGTTCGGCAAATACTGGGGTTTGCAGATCTCTCTGCCCTACGATCACAGCAAACTTCAGTGCCGTCTTTTTCCCCTGTTTGATACGTACCTTGAACTCTGGGATATTCACCAGTACATAATCCTCCCCGAGGTCGGGACGCATGATCTTGGTTCTTTCGATATTGAGACGGATGGTACGGAGCTGCTCTGGCGTCACACTCTCTTTGCCCTGTAAGGCATGGTATGCTTTGATGAGCTTAGGAAACTGTTCCGTAGCCGGGAGATAGGGCTTCAGAATATTCTCTACCGTCTGGCCTGCCTTGATCTGTGCAAGGATATGTCTGCTCTCCACCTTCTGCAGGTAGAGGTCATAGTGCGATTCGATCTTTTTCTTTTTTTTCTCTGCCTGAACCTCTCTGAACTTTTGAAGGTCAATACAGCCGTTGGCAAGGTTCTCTGCATATGCCACAAGCAGTTTGCTCATCAGCCTGGAGTTCTCTGTCTCTTTGACTTTTTCATAGAGTGGCTGCTGATCACAGATCGATGCATATCTATCTTCTTCCAGTATCTTCAGGAATTCCTTTTTTTGTGTAGATTTCCATCCCTCTTCATCCGGTGTATCAACACAGCCGTTCATTACTACAGCAACTAACACCCCTATTAGTAATCTGATTTTCATTCATTTCCTCTGGTTTCTATTGATTAATGAGATGTTGATAGCAGACATAAGCACTTGAAAATGCCCACTGAAAATTATATCCGCCCAGTCTCCCCGTCACATCCAGGACTTCACCGATAAAGTAAAGTCCCTCCTCCTTTTCACTCATCATTGTATAAGCATTCACCTCATCTGTAGAAACCCCGCCTTTGGTGACTTCGGCTTTAGAGTAACCGAAAGTACCCGCAGGAGCGAAACTGTAGCGACAAAGCGATTTCAAACGTTCCAACTCTGGTGAAGTGACTTTTTTCCCTTGTTTGTCTTGTAGGTCTAATTGTATCAAAAATGCCTTTGTAACACGCTTCGGCATGGGGAGAAGGGAGGAGATCTGCTTCTCGCTGCGCACAAAGGCATCCCAATCAACATCAGGCAGGAAATCGATCTCTATCTTCCCTTTTTCCCAGTAGAGAGAGGCATTCAGTACCGCAGGGCCGCTGACCCCTTTGTGTGCAAAGAGCAGCGCCCCTTCAACCACCCTCTCTCCCACCGTGATCCTGACCTCCGTAGAGGCCCCGGAGAGTTCCTTGAAAAAAAACTGTTCGGGCTGAAGTGTCAGTCCGACCAGTGCCGGTGCGGTTTTGACAACGGTATGCCCGAACGACTCCGCGATCCTGTAGCCGATATCGCTGGCATTGAGCTGGGGATAGCTCAGCCCTCCCGAAGCCACCACCACCCTCTCTGCGCTCAAGGTCCTCTTGTCGGTTTTTACCTCGAAGCCCTTCCCCTTTCTCGTGACGTCTACGACCTTCTCCCCCAGCAGTATCTTCTGTCTGCTGCATTCACGCTGGAAGATCCCGAGGATCTCTTTGGAGGAGTGCGGGCAGAAGTACTGGCTGCCTTTGCGGATGACGGGTTCAAGCCCTCTTTGGGCAAGCCACGCCAGCAGCATCTTCTCATCAAACAGATCAAGCGCCGGCTGGATAAAATACTCCTCACCCAGATAGTAGGCAGGATCCATCACCCGGTTGGTGATATTGCACTTTCCGCCGCCTGAGACCTGCATTTTGGCCCCGATTTTTGTGTTGGTTTCGATAAGGGTTGCACGGTTTGAAGGCAGCAAGGAGGCAAGCATCAATGCACTGGCTCCACCGCCTATGATAACGATAGGATTCATGAGGCAGATTATAGCCTAAATCCGGCAAAATGAAAGAAAAAGCTTTTGCAGCGGGCTTCAAATTTTGCTATACTACCTGAAAGAAAGGTCAAGGAAGAAGATGATGAAGCGGTGCCTGCTCCCCATTGCGTTGTATTGTTCGGCAGGATACGGCAGTCTTTTTGTCATCACAGACCCGGACACCAACACCGTCGAAGTCAAACCTCTTGAACCTACACACAATGCAGCGATCGCACAAAAAGCGAGCGAATACTCCATCCAGGCACTCTATGATGAGCTCAACTCCGTAGAAGATCATGCAAGAAAAGCCTGGCTTGCAAAGGAACGCGCCAAACATCTTGCCATAGCCAAAGCGCAGGCAGAAAAAATGGGGGTGAGTTTCACCCTCTCCCCCGATCAGAGCACACAGATCCTTGAAGATGCCAAGTATTTCAAAGGGGGGAGATATGTCTGGGGCGGGACAACCCCCGAAGGGTTTGACTGCTCCGGCTATGTCCAGTACCTCTACAGGAAACACCATATCGATCTTCCCCGCACCGCATGGGAGCAGTCCAGGGTGGGGAGAGAGGTGAGCCTGGATGAACTTAAAAAAGGGGATCTGCTCTTTTTCCTGACCGACCGCAAGCGCAATATCCCCATCACGCACGTAGGGATCTATATCGGAAACGGTGAGTTTATCCATGCTGCTTCCAGGAAAAAAGGCATTATCATCTCACCGATCACGCACGGCAGTTACGCCCGGACATTTGTCAAAGCCAGGCGTGTGATAGAAGATACCGGCGACATCTACACGGCCGGACTATAACATCAGAGCCTCTGCAGTTTTTTCAGCCCCTCTTTGACCAGCGCAGCCGTATCGCCGCTGCAGCCTGCCAGTGCTTTCTGTATCGCCTCTTTTTTGAAACCGAGGCTCTCCAGCGCCATCACCGCCTCCATCATCGATCCGTTCCCACTGCTCTCTTCGCTCCCGTCCACGATAAAGTCTGCCAGCTCCACCAGAATACGGCTTGCCGCCTTCGGCCCGATACCCGGTACTCTCTTGAGAAGCCCCACATCTTTGGCACTCACTACCTTTGCAAAGGTTTCGGGGGTAAAGGTCGAGCAGATCGCCAGCCCTACTTTCGGCCCTACGCCGTTGATCTTCAGTACCGTATCGAACATCTTCTTCTCGTTCATCTCCATAAAACCGAAGAGGAGGTGCGCGTCCTCACGGATGATCTGTGTCGTGAAGAGCCTGACCCTTTTCTCCCCAATGGCATTGGAGGTGTTGAGCGAGACCATCACCTCATAGATCAGCCCGTTGACGTTGATATGCACAAATGTCGGATCTTTGCGCTCCACGATCCCTTCTATCCCTACGATCATCTTTACTCCTTGGAAACCTCATCCTCAGCCTGGCCGGGGATCTCAAATTGATTGTCAAAGTATAGCAACTCTTCTCCGCCGAAGTGAAAAATATGTCACATTGTCATTTTTTCAACCACAGCGCCATGCCGATCCTTCTAAAGAGAGAGTGGTTTATCAGCCGTTAATTATCAAAATAAATTTATTAATCAAATATAGATATAATAGCTTTTTTTATAACTAAGGAGAACAGGAATGTCCGTCCCCAACACCAATAACAATCGTTTTTTATTTCTCATTCTCATCATAGGGATATTTACAGCGATCAGTTTTGCAAGCAGAACCGTATTGCTCTTCACGGATATCACTCAGGTTGATCTTGGCATCCTTCCCCTCCTTAAACTCTACGCAGTAGGCTTGTTTTATGATCTGGTCGCGTCGAGCTACTATATGATCCCTCTGGTGATCTATCTTATCCTGCTTCCAAACAGGTTATTCAATATGAAAATACATAAACTGCTTTTTCTAGCCGTTTTTTTCATCGCCACCTATCTGTTGATCTTCAATGCGGTTTCAGAGTGGTTTTTCTGGGAAGAGTTCGGAAAAAGATTTAACTTTATCGCGGTTGACTATCTTGTCTATACGCACGAAGTGATACATAACATTCTTGAGTCCTACCCTATCCCACTGTTGCTTACTGTGATCTTCATCCTTAACACTGTTTTGTTTGGCCTTATCCTTAAAAAGAGTGCGCTGCTCACCAAAACATTTGATTCAGATCAAACTTTTTTTCAAAGGGCCAAAGTGGGTCTGACCTTTTTACTTTTGCCCATACTTTTTTTCAATACAATGGAACAGCAGCACCTCTCGCAGGTATCAAAGAACCAGTACAACAATGAACTGGCAAAAAACGGATTATATTCGCTCTTCTCTGCCTTCAGAAACAATACTCTGGATTATCATGCGTTTTACAAAACAGAAGAGAGATCCACGGTCATGAACAACCTGGACCGATTGGTGCATTTCAATGATACCCATCTCAAACTCGTCAAAAACGGGGATGAACAGGAGTCAAAATACAATGTGATGCTGATCATGGTTGAAAGTCTCAGCGCCTCCTATATGGGTGCATTCGGCAATGACCAGAACCTGACCCCCCACCTGGATGCATTGACCCAAAGATCACTCTTTTTTGATCATGTATATGCCACAGGCACGCGGACGGTAAGGGGGATGGAGGCTGTGACACTCTCTCTTCCCCCTACGCCGGGGAGAAGTATTGTCAAGAGACCCGACAACCACAATATGTTCTCAACAGGATTTGTCTTTCAGGAGAAAGGGTATGAGAGCAAATTTATCTATGCGGGACACGGCTATTTTGATAATATGAACGATTTTTTCTCCCACAACGGGTTTGATGTGATCGACAGAACCGATTTTGGAGAAGAGGAGATCAGTTTTGCCAATGTCTGGGGAGTGTGCGATGAAGATCTCTTTGCCAAAGCGATGAAGGAGTCGGACAAATCATACAAAGCGGATAAACCCTTTTTCAATTTTGTCATGACAACCTCCAACCACAGACCCTATACCTATCCCGAAGGGAAGATCGATATTCCTTCGCATACAGGACGAAGTGGCGGTGTGAAGTATACCGATTATGCCATTCATGACTTTTTGGAAAAGGCAAAAGAAAAACCATGGTTCAAAGATACGATCTTTATCATCGTTGCCGACCACAACGGGGGAAGTGCGGGGAAAAATGAACTCCCGATCTGGCGATACAGGATTCCTCTGATTGTCTATGCTCCGGAGATCATAGAACCAAAAGTGGTTCACAAGCTCTCCTCCCAGATCGATACCCTGCCTACACTCTTTGCTTTGATGGGTTGGGAATACCAGAGTCAGTTCTATGGAGACAATATCCTGGATCCGAACTTTAAAGAGCGTGCTTTTATCGGAAATTACCAAAAGCTTGGCCTGCTCAAAGAGAAAAACCTTTTCGTCCTGGAACCCGATAAAACCCTCCATCACTACAATATCGTTGATGAGCGTTTAACAGATGCAACTTATCAGGAGACGGATCATATTTCACCCGAGGATGCGCTGGAGATCATCACCTATTACCAGAGTGCCAGCGATCTGTATACGCACCATATCAACCGATGGCCGGAGAGGCACTAGCAGTGTTCCCGCTTCTCTCTCTGCCGCATCTACTCCCCGACCAGGACCACACGTCTGTTCTTCGCTCTCCCCTCCTCTGAGCTGTTGCTTGCCACCGGGCAGGCATAGGATACGCCGGTAGAGCGGAGTCTCTTTGGAGAGATCCCATACGCTCCTACCAGCCTCTCGACAACCGCTTCGGCACGTCTTTGGGAAAGTCCTTTGTTGTACTCGAAGCTCCCCTCATTATCCGTATGCCCCACGACGAGGATCTTCTGTTGCGGGTTTTGTTCGAGCATTTTGGCGATCTCATCGAGTGTGGGTTTTGACTCCGCTTTGATAACCGCTTTGTCTGTATCAAAATAGATACCGTAGAGTGCGATCATCCCCTCATCGTTGATCTTTTGGTTCATCTCCTCCGCTTTGATCACGACCATCTTCTGTTCACGCGCTTTGATCTCTACCGCATCGACGACCGCGATCGTCCTATCCTTGAATGCCTTGCAGAAAGAGCTGTCTGTGACTTGATAGGTCAGGACGGAGAGAAATAGATTGTCAGAGGGAAGTTCTGCGGTAAGGTAATGCTGATCGTTGATCCGGCTTGTCAGTGCGCAGTAACCGTTGCTGAAGACTTTATTGTACCCCTTGACATCCTCTTCTGTCTGCAGGAACATCGAGAGGCTCATCTCCCCTCCGCCTCCGGAAGTCGTGCGGTGCGCATCTCCCCCGCATTCGGATTTTTCGCACTCAAAAAGGATCTTTCCTCCCCCGGAGAGTATCTCCTCCTCATAATTTTTTATTACTTCCAGCGGCGTACGCTCCGGGGGAAGCAGATAGACCACTCTTGTATGCTCCCCTTCGAGCGCTTTGCTCGTTTCGGGTGCAAAATAGATGTTGTTTTTCCCGTCTCTTTTCCCTTTATCGGCTTTCAATGCTGCCAGCGGCAGTACAAAGCGGTCAAACCGCTTGTGCTGAAAGGCAATGATCATTGACCCTTCATATCTTTTCAGATAGGCAAGATCCCTGCTTCCTTTGAGGTCGGAGGTGGGGATCGATGCATCCGCCATCAAGAGGGTCATAAACGAGACTGCCACTCCTATCAACATTTTTTTCATCTTCCTGCTCCTTTATTGGCGATAACTTTTGATTATAGCATAATCAAAAGAATTGGATTGTTCATTGAGATCCAAACGCGGAAAATCTGTTATAATCTGAAAAAAGGAGGAAAGCAATGCTGCAAACATGGCTGCACAGAATGCTCTTGACAGCGGGAATGATATTTTCTCTCATCCAGGCAGAAACGATCCCCGATCCCTGCGGACTTCTTACCCATCAGGAAGCGGAAGAGATGATGGGGATACCGATGAAAGAGGGCCGCCTGAAAGACGGCAGGGATTACTTTGTCGGCCTTGTATGTTCCTATTTCAGCGTGGATCAGTTTGACCGGTCCGGAAGCATCAAGATCACCATAGATACGACGCAAAGCATGGAAGAGAGCAGCTCCGTTCATCGATCGGCAAAAGACCGGTATGAGAGGCAGAAATATGCCTATAGCGAAGCGCTGAAAGATCAGGGCAAAGCCGACACTTTCGAAACCATAGAGGGTCTAGGCGATGATGCCTACTAAAACCGTGTTTCCCTGATCGTACTGGTCAACGATATCTATCTTGATATTCAGGTAAAAGCCGGCGCGGGGATGAAAGCCGAAAATGCTGAAGCGCTTTATCAAAAGATAGAAGCCAGAAACCTTGCCCTCTCCAAGGAGATAGCGGCGATGATCATCCAAAAGCTCGGCAAAAAACCATAACCGGGCCTCTTTCTCCCCGCTACACAGGTTTTACACACTGACACTTTAAGATGGCAAAAAAGGTATAGCTATGCAGCACCTCTTCAAGCTATTGATCTCGGCACTTTTGATACAGACACTCTACGGAGCGGAAAAATATGACAGCAAAACGTTTCGTGTCATCACCAAGCTCTGCGGGATGTGCCACGGTACGCCTTTCTACTTTGCCAAACAAAAAGACGAAGAGAGCTGGATGGAGTATTTTGAAGAGGATCAGACACTTGTAAAAGTGCATCAGAAAGATCCCGAAGCACTGAAGAGCGTGCAGAGCAAACGCTTCAGATACTACCGGGAGGATATCCTGAAATTCTTCATCGACAACTCAAAATATTCGGGTGTGGTGCACGGATGCGATGCCAACTTCTGCGGCACGCACCATTAGTAATGATCGATAAAATCGGAAGGGGGACGCTGTGCAGCTTATGATTGTATTCCTGGGAGCGGTGCTTGGATTTCTCTACGGTTACTATACCGACGGGTTTATCTTCAGTTCCAATATCTGTCTCTTTGCCGGTCTGACGATGATCATGCCCTCGCTCTTCAAGTTCAGGTTCTCCGATGTAAAACTGGTATGGCTCTACCGTACCGTGATTGCAAAAAGCCTTTTTCTCAATTTCGTTCTGCTTCCTGATGCTTCACCTTTTCGGTATCTATACCGAAGGCTATTTTTCGACCCTCTACACCGAGGATGCAAACAACATGAGCAGCTACGCCAGACTGGTCGTGACGCTCCTGATCATTATCCCTTTTGTGGCAAGCAGGCTCATCATCCTGATCAAGCCGCTGGCAGTTTTCATCGAAACCTACCGTCCTTTTATCAGCAACACGAGCATCTTTGTGATCCTCTTTTACCTCTTCGGCCTGCAAAGCACCCGGAACCTTGTCGACCTTTTTGATCTGCAGCCCGAGCTTGTCGGCATCTCCCTGGCCGCGGTGATCCTCTTTTACCTGCTTGACCTGCTCTTTGCACGCCTGATCTTCGATCTTGATTCTCCCCAGGAGAAAGCGGCATTCTGGCACAGCGCCACACGCTACATCACGCTTGCACTGGTTCTCTCGACCTTTTCGATGAAGGCCTTCGGTGTCTCGATGCTGCTGCCGGTCATGTTCGCCTACCTCATCCAGATACCCTTTGCGATCCTGCTTGATAAAAAGCTTGGGCAGAAAGGATAAGAGAGTGAAGCCTTTACCTCTCTTCTCTGCTTGAGTTTTTGAATCTTTTTATGGGGGTTCTGAAGATCGCAGGAGCATCCAGTTCGGCACGCTTGACGATCTGCGTCAGTTCATCCTCATCCACGATCTTGAGCTTTTTCATTATCTGGATCATCCCATGACAGTATCCCTGAAAATACTTGATTTGTTCCCTATCCTGAATCGTTTTGGCCTGATAAAACCGTTCCAGCGCCTTTTCAAGTTCTGCAATACATGCTTGTTTCTCCAACGTTATTTCCATCTGCTTCTCCTGCTTTTGTTTTCTTTGAAAACTATTTTAGCAAAATATAAATGATCTCCGCACGATTCATTCCCGGGCGCCGTGATCGCGGCATGGTGGCCCGGATCGTCACTTTGGGGCTATATTTTATGGCGCCAAATGTTACAATAACCTTCAAACAAGTAAAAGGAGTCTCTCATGCAAAAACCGATCGTTGCGGACCACCGTCCCGCCATCACCTTGTTGAAGCGTAAAAGCGCTATTGTTTACACCTGCGGAGGGGCAAAGGAAGAGTCCTTTTGCGAAAGAAGCCGTCAGAAGTTCTCCCGGGAGAACGTCCCAGAGGAGAGATAAACGCATGAAGTATCTGTTGCTTGCAGCGATGCTGCTCCTTGCCGGGTGTTCGTCCAAAGACGCGCATGCCCAAAGAGACCGGCAAAATTATCAGCGCTACTATCCCCTCATCGTCAACGCCGAGAAAGATGCCGCTCCCCCCGCGAGGAAAGTCTTGCGTACGGCGCGCAGCATGGTGGTCAACGGAGAGATCGTAAAGGGTGCGTGCTGGGACTACCTCAATAAGGCATGTCAAAGATCCGGCTACCCCTACCCCGATCTTGCAAGGGTTTTTACCGCTACTCGTAAAGGGCCCTATGCCCCCGCATCTCTGATTCAGCCCGGCGACTGGATTTACTACCTCAACCACTCCTATTACAGTGTAGAGCACAGCGGGATGTTCATTGCGTGGATCGACCGTAGACGGAACATTGCGCTGATACTCAGCTATGCCGGAGAGCACAGAAGGGAACCAGCGCGCTATAAACCATACGACATCTCCCATACCTATACGATATTGAGGGCAGTGGAGTGAGAGGTCTGTGCATACGCTTCTATGAACGCTGCTACACCCTGCTCCGACAGATCCCAAAGGAGGGGTGGCAGCCTGTAAACGATTGGCATCACCTCATATTTTTCCTTATCCCTCCGTTTATGATATAATCATTTAAATCACCTCAGGGGAAGAGAATGGAAAAGGAAAATCAAGAGAACAAGAGGACTTGCGGTACTGCTCTACTTTGGGAGATCATGGCTCAAATGACTCCCGAAGAGAGAGAAGAATTTGATCAGAAATTGAGTGAGAGTATCAAGAAGTGGGAGCAAAATGACGATATTACCTTCTTGTGATTTTCCTTCTTTTGGGGTTTCGAGCTAAATGTTAAGAGATATAATCAGGGAAAAGGATATGAAATTTTTTGAGAGAAGGATCCTGGCAGCCCTTGGCTGCCAGGCAATAACAATCGTTAAATGTCTTAAAAATTGAGACACAACAAAAAATGATATCCTAAAAAAATAAAGCTTGGCAAGGTTTTTAGGAAATATAGAGAAGTAACACTGCTACGTTAAAAGGGAAAATAATGATGGATAGAGACAGTTCAATAGCTTTGGAGGAGATACGCCAACTACTACAAGAAGCAGATCTTGAAACCCTGAAGAATATTAGTGATTTTTTAGAGCTTGCTCCAGCAGAAGATACAACGAAGATGTATAACGATATCATCGACAAGTTAAGCGTACTTTACAATGAGTGGGATGCCGATGATTGTTTTAGGGTTAATACAACGATTCAAGCCATCATAGAGCCGCCCCAGAGAGAGGATAAGCCTATTTTCATACAAGATGATGAGATAGAGCTGGATGTCCCTCGTATGTACTACAAGGTAACGGAAACAGAGATAGAGGATTAAAGCGTCAAAATCTGGGTATGCTCAGGTGCAAAAAAACAAAAGATGCTTAGAAGAACACTGCCAGAGGCACCGCATAGCGCTGATAGTGCTCATCGCCAAACGAAACGATCTCGTCTCCGCCGTAGATGACGATACCCACGACCTGCTGTTTTGATTTGTTCTGAAAGTCGATGATGTGCTTGAACGCCTCTTTTTTAATGCTCTGTGAGGACTTCACTTCGATGGCAAATACTCTGTCGCCTTTCTCTATGATAAAGTCTATCTCCTTTTTGTCATTGGTCCTGTAGTGGTAGATCTGCACGGCCGTCTGCGCGTAGCTGATATGTTTAAGAAGCTCACTGTAGACAAAGGTCTCC
Source organism: Campylobacterales bacterium (assembly GCA_014763885.1). GTDB lineage: Bacteria > Campylobacterota > Campylobacteria > Campylobacterales > Sulfurovaceae > Sulfurovum. Next base: position 4,545 of record JACXUO010000036.1, on the reverse strand, counting down.
ACCACTTCTCCTTTGTGCGAAGAGGCATTCAGCTCTTCTGCACTGGTGATGCCAAGCAGATGACAGAACAGCCCGCTGTCGGTGAGGTACATCTTGGGTGACTTGATGAAGCGTTTGGAGACGTTGGAGCTGTATGCACCTAACAGTGAGACCTGATAGATCATCTCCAGCATACTCAGATAGTTGTTGACCGTTGGCTCGGAAAGATTCGCATCGGATGCCAGATCGGACTTGTTCAGCAACCCGCAGCTTCGGGGCGCGATAATGTTATAAAACCGTATAAATGCAGAGATATCCCTCAGTTCGCCTACATCACGGATGTCTCTTTCGATATAGGTGCTGATGTAGCCGTTGTACCACAGAGACCTTCCCCTTGGAGAGTCTATCTTGAGGATCTCCGGGTATCCACCCCCAACAATCGCAGCAGATATCTCACCAAGAGGTTTTCTCTCACATCGCAGCCCATCGACTCCGTTTTTTAAAAGCCTGTCGATGAGATTGTCATCCGGTTTGTGGTGTATCTCTTTTTGGGAGAGCGGCCACATCGGTATCTCGATGATCCTGCCGGCAAGCGTATCTTTGGCTTTTTTCATCTCCAGCACATTGGCCGAACCTGTTAACAGAAATGTACCGTTTTTTCTCTCTTTATCAACAGCTATCTTGATGCCTTCCAGTACTTCGGGCACCTTTTGTATCTCATCAAGGGTGATCGGTTTGGGAAGTGATGCGATATACCCTACCGGATCATTGTGCGCCGCTTCTCTCTGGGTAAGATTGTCAAATACTCTGTATTCCTGATCCAGCGAGAGACAAAGCGTAGACTTGCCTACCTGTCTTGCACCCGAAAGCAGTACACACGGAGATATCCCTAGTGCTTCTTGCAGTATGGTTTGTGCGGAACGTTTGAACATAAAGATCCTTTTATTTTGTAAATTACATAATTATACTTATATTATTTACATAAGTAAAGGGCTAATAAAGATAGTGTAAAATAAAGTTCGCAATTTTCATTTACGATACCCTTTCAGAAGAAAGAAACGGAGAGTAAAATGATAGCGTCAAAATTTTTCTGTAAATTCATCTTCAGCACCTTCAACTTGTTCCAAATCTTCCCGCGAAACATATTTTCTCTCAAGCCATTTAGCATTGGTATCAACAGCGAGAGGTACTAGTAAACGCAGGAGAGACCCTTCATTTGGAAAAGCACCTACGACTTTGGTTCCTCTTTTAATCTCTTTGTTAAGAGTGACTCAATAAATATTTGGTCGCATTTTAAAAAATACCTCGTTTCCCTATAGAAGAGTATCGTATCTTTTTTTCGGCAGATAGGGAGTTTAGGGTGTAAAATGGAAGAATTTAAAAATGTTCATTTTACAGATGATTTTACGAAACTTTACAGTAGAGTTTACAATCTAGGGAAGTTATAAAGGAAATTAAATTGGTAAAAATTGACTTGTAATGAAAATTTGGGTCTGGATCACAGGTTAAAAAAGGGGAAGAGGGGTCACCTGTAATCCAAACTTATGTGCATGACAACATCAATACTTTAATCATTGATTAACAAATTTCTCCAGCACTTCATTTAGCACATCATAAAGACCTTTTTTGTATTCGCTCTCATTCATAGTGGAGTACTTGTCGATCTGCTTAAGTATCTGCTTCTTGAACTGCTCAGGGATCTGTCTCTCTTCTTGCATAAAGTAGAAGCAAAGTTCACCGATATAGTCGTATCCTGCCAGTCTGCCGTCACGGTATTTATCGCTAAAGTTTGGATTTTTGGCAAAGCGATCTCTTGAAAATGTGGCAAATTGTCATTTGGCGGATCGAGCATCAGCAATGGTGCTAAAAGCTGTTTCAATCCCCTAAAAATCGGGTCGTTTTGTAATAAGGAAAAGCGATAGAAAGGGAAGTGCTAACACGTTTCAATCCCCTAAAAATCGGGTCGTTTTGTAATTTGGGATTTTTAATCCTAGTAATCGTAAAGCTCCGTTTCAATCCCCTAAAAATCGGGTCGTTTTGTAATATGGAATAATAAACACAAAACAATTCGGCAATTTGTTTCAATCCCCTAAAAATCGGGTCGTTTTGTAATTAGAACTCCCAGAGAGAATGAAGTAAACGGCATGTTTCAATCCCCTAAAAATCGGGTCGTTTTGTAATAAAAACAGAACTACTATCTTATATCGACACTCGTTTCAATCCCCTAAAAATCGGGTCGTTTTGTAATGTCATATCCCCATACATCCATAACACCTACATGTTTCAATCCCCTAAAAATCGGGTCGTTTTGTAATAAAGTATCATTTGGAAAACCAAAATTTGGAGGTAAGTTTCAATCCCCTAAAAATCGGGTCGTTTTGTAATAATAACGGAGGAGTACCGTTACAAAGGATATCCGTTTCAATCCCCTAAAAATCGGGTCGTTTTGTAATATACGGAGATGATTTCCAAAGACAAGAATATAGCTTGTTTCAATCCCCTAAAAATCGGGTCGTTTTGTAATAAGAAACAGGATATGTAAAAGCAATAGATGGTAGTTTCAATCCCCTAAAAATCGGGTCGTTTTGTAATATGGGGAGTTAAGAAATATCGCAGTCGCAAAAAGTTTCAATCCCCTAAAAATCGGGTCGTTTTGTAATGACAGAAGTAGGGCAAAGGAGTAACCATGCACGTTTCAATCCCCTAAAAATCGGGTCGTTTTGTAATTCATTACGTAGTAATACGTAAATGATAAACTCATGTTTCAATCCCCTAAAAATCGGGTCGTTTTGTAATCACTTGGAAAGATTACAATATTTAGAACGCTTGGAAGTTTCAATCCCCTAAAAATCGGGTCGTTTTGTAATCAGAATCACCAGAATTATTTTGGACAGCTTCAATGTTTCAATCCCCTAAAAATCGGGTCGTTTTGTAATATTGCAAAAAAAGATTAAAGGATTATAATATGTTTCAATCCCCTAAAAATCGGGTCGTTTTGTAATTTGCAAGAGGCGATCATACGCTCTCTCAGTCCTGTTTCAATCCCCTAAAAATCGGGTCGTTTTGTAATCTACTTTCATTAAATCCAAATGCAAAACAAGACGGGTTTCAATCCCCTAAAAATCGGGTCGTTTTGTAATACGATGTCCCGACACTATACCGTGTCAATCACACAGTTTCAATCCCCTAAAAATCGGGTCGTTTTGTAATAACAGAGCGATACGGAATAATTTGAGAGGCAATGTTGTTTCAATCCCCTAAAAATCGGGTCGTTTTGTAATCCAATGACGACTATAAGGCAGAGATCGAGGCTGGTTTCAATCCCCTAAAAATCGGGTCGTTTTGTAATTCAATGTGCTGCGGAAAACAATGTGATTTTCAGGTTTCAATCCCCTAAAAATCGGGTCGTTTTGTAATAGATGAAAGAGAGAAGATGCAAAGCAACACTTGAGTTTCAATCCCCTAAAAATCGGGTCGTTTTGTAATAAATCAACGAAAAGATTTTCAAAGACGAACTTGTGTTTCAATCCCCTAAAAATCGGGTCGTTTTGTAATGTGACTGCGAATGAGATGCACTATGAGGTTGAGTTTCAATCCCCTAAAAATCGGGTCGTTTTGTAATATCTTACTGCTTCTACCCTTGCACTTCTTAACAGTTTCAATCCCCTAAAAATCGGGTCGTTTTGTAATAATATTAGATCAAGAAGGAAACATGGTTGGGATTGTTTCAATCCCCTAAAAATCGGGTCGTTTTGTAATAAAAGCCGAACTGTTTAAAGAGGAAAACCTCTTGTTTCAATCCCCTAAAAATCGGGTCGTTTTGTAATACAGATGAGCAAGAGAATATGCCCGATACATGTTTCAATCCCCTAAAAATCGGGTCGTTTTGTAATAATAATGAGGGAGGGGGCGGTAAAATCTCTACATACGTTTCAATCCCCTAAAAATCGGGTCGTTTTGTAATGATACATGGGACAAACTTAAAGAACTAAGCAAGTTTCAATCCCCTAAAAATCGGGTCGTTTTGTAATATGCGAAAACAATGGTATTGTAGCTAAAAAGTTTGTTTCAATCCCCTAAAAATCGGGTCGTTTTGTAATACACTAGAGAGTATCTTGCAATATTAAACAGTGTTTCAATCCCCTAAAAATCGGGTCGTTTTGTAATTCAAGTAGTAGACTGGATCAATGATCCAGGATTGTTTCAATCCCCTAAAAATCGGGTCGTTTTGTAATACAAGATACACGCTAAAAGAGCTAAAAGAATGGTTTCAATCCCCTAAAAATCGGGTCGTTTTGTAATTTGATAGTAATACTGAAGAAATAATAACTAGAGTTTCAATCCCCTAAAAATCGGGTCGTTTTGTAATCTGCCGTTTTACCTGTACCAGAACCCTGACCAGTTTCAATCCCCTAAAAATCGGGTCGTTTTGTAATCTGTCTCAGGCTGGATTATACGAAATAAAATTGTTTCAATCCCCTAAAAATCGGGTCGTTTTGTAATCTATCTCATAGCCGTAGATTCGAGGGTGATAATCTTAAACAAGTCTTAAATAAACAATTTAAG
>JACXUO010000109.1 GCA_014763885.1 Campylobacterales bacterium | reverse complement strand
AATTAAGCTCCGTTTATAATTGGTTTAATGAAGAATTATACAATCATAAAACTCAAAAGGATATAATACTGCCAGATTTAAGAAGCATGGGAGAGCGTATGGATGCAAATGCACAGCTGATCGAGCATATGATGAACCCCCAAAACTACGGGTCGATCGAAAATGCCGATGCACAGGGAATAGGGAAAAATCCCGAAAATGGTGAAAAGGTACTGATCCACCTCAAGGTGAAAGAGGAATCGGGAAAACCGGTGATAGAAGATATAAAGTTTCAGGCGATCGGATGTTCGACAACGGTTGTCGCAGGTTCCCTCATCACCACGGAAGCCAAAGGGGCGGATTTTAACAGGGCAGAGGATATCGTCGCCTATACACTGGGGATGCTCGAAAGGGTACCGCCGGAAGAGGCGGCCTGTTCGGAGATGGTCGCTGTCGCATTGAAAGCGGCGATGGATGTCTATATCAGAAGACAAACCGAGCCGGATTTCCCGATCATCAGCTATAAGATCAAAAACAGTTGCGAGATACCTGAAGAATCGGGGGATAACCAATGAAAACAGTCATGATAGAGATGCATGAAGTATGGCTCGAGACGATGATGGCAGGGTTCATGAGCAGCGGAGAGAAGAAGGAACAGCTCTTTGACTTTGCTGCGATCTTTTTCAGGCACTTTACCTGGCTGGAGAATGAACTGATCGAGATCGGCGAAGCCTACAACTATGACCGTGATATGATGAGTGTGGAGGTTGAGAGGTTGAGCGACCTTCTGCACCGTATCGTCAAAAAGCTGGGTGCGCTTGATCTTCAGCTTGCGTGTTCCCCGGACCGAGAGCTGGCACACCGCATCTCGTCAGATATCCGCTACATCATCGGTGTCATGATGAAGATGAAGGATGAGCGGGTAGAGGCATTTAACCGGGCGTTGAAATATCCTGGAGTGGCACTCAGTGAAGAGGCGACCAGGGCTTTTACCCGTTTTCTCTTTGAAGAGAGCTACAAAGAGTATGAGCTGATACTGATCTATAACTATCTCAAGGCACACAGCGATGATGCCTACCTGAACAGGATCTTCCAGATCCTGATCGATGAGAGCCAGTTTCACTTCAAGTCTTTTGGAAACATGATGGCTAGGATGGGGATACTCAGCGTACCGCGTATTGTGATGAAAGAGCTCTACCAGGTCGAGGATGTCGTGCAGTTCCTCAAAGACGGGATCGATGAGGAGCTGGCTGCCAAAGAGGAGTGCAGGGCGCTCTCTGAAGCAGTAGGCAAAGACAGTGCGGAACTTGCAGCATTTTTTGATTTTATCAATATGCAGGAGGATTACCATATCACTCTGATGAAGGACGCACTTGCACATTACACAAAAAAGGAGACTGATGTCTAGACATTATACTTCCGCACTTTCCGCGCTTTTTGGCAGATTCGCTTCCAAAGAGTTCCCTTCGATCATCCAGCATATTATCAATGCCGGTTATGTGAAACTGATGGGGCTGGATATGGGAGAGTTCAGGGCACCGTCAAGCTACAAAACACTCAACAAGCTCTTTACCCGTGCGATCGAACTGCCCCGCAAGCTCCCTGAGGACCGCTCCAAACTGATCTCCGGCGTAGATGCGCTGATCACGGACTACGGTACGATCACAGAGGGACGTGCCTATCAGATCAAAGGGATGAGCTACGATATCGAATCGCTCTTTGGAGAGTATCACAAAGAGGCGGTCAGTAAGGTAGAAGGGGGGCAGTTTGTCAACTTCTATCTCTCTCCGAAAGATTACCACCGTTACCATATGCCGCTTGATCTCAAGATCAGGTCATTGACGCATATCCCCGGGAAATTGTATCCGGTGAACTTTCCCCTGCTGCGTAACATGCCGGATCTCTTTATCGAAAATGAGAGAGTCGTGATAGAAGCCGAAGACAGCAAGGGAAGAACACATATCCTGGTACTGGTGGGTGCGTTGAACGTGGGCAAGATGGTCGTCACGTTTGAGCCGAATGTCCAGACAAACTCTGAGATCAGGGAGCCAAGACACTACACCTATAAAGAGCTTGCGGTAGAAAGAGGTGAACTTTTTGGCTGGTTTGAAATGGGATCAACACTTGTAACATTCTCTCCCAAAGGGAGTATCGTTACCGAAATAGCGATCAACCAGAAAGTTTCGTTCGGGGATGTGCTCGGAGAAATCATTTAATTATAATATAATAATGTAAAACCCGGATCGCGAAGGTACAGTAAAAGGCTGTTTCCCTCAATGTGAAACCGGTTTTGCAGCCTATCTGCCTACAAACAACGCAAACATATAGCAAGGAGTACCG
>JACXUO010000035.1 GCA_014763885.1 Campylobacterales bacterium | reverse complement strand
TTTCAGGTAGGCAATGATCTTCTCCCTGTCGTTAGTGATCTCTGCGGGAACACCACCGATCGTTGTCAGGGATTCGATATAGGGTACTTTGGCAAACGGCGTGGAGAAATCGATCTCCAGTTCACCGTAAGGGAGTTTTCTCTCCAGCCCCAAGTGGTCAAAGAGGTAGTCAAAGAGCTCCTCTGTGATCTTCATCAGGTCATCATATCTGTGGTAGGCCCAGTAGAACTCGATCATCGTGAATTCCGGGTTGTGGGTGTGGTCCATCCCCTCGTTACGGAAGTTACGGTTGATCTCGAAGACCGCTTCCATACCCCCTACGATCAGACGTTTGAGGTAGAGTTCAGGAGCGATACGGAGGTATCTTTCCACATCCAATGCGTTGTGATGTGTGATAAAAGGCCTTGCATTTGCCCCGCCGGGGATCGGGTGCATCATCGGTGTCTCTACTTCCAGGAAGTTCTTCTCTTCAAAGAATCTTCTTACCAGTGAAACGATCCTACTTCTCATGATAAAGGTCTCTTTGACCTCGGAGTTCATGATCATGTCAAGGTAACGCTGTCGGTAACGGAGTTCAGGGTCCTGCAGGCCGTGGAACTTCTCAGGCAGCGGGGAGATCGCCTTGCTGACGATATTGATCTCTCTGCAGTGCAGGGTGATCTCGCCGGTCTGGGTGACAAACGGGAAGCCTTTGGCTTCGATGATATCACCTACCTCAAAGAGTTTTTTGACAATGTTGTTGTAATACCCTTCGGGGAGATCGTCACGGCTGTAGTAGATCTGCACAAGGCCTTCACTGTCCTCTATCTTTGCAAATGCCGCTTTACCCATGATACGCACAAACTTGATACGCCCAGTCAGTGTGTACTCTCTGGACTCATCCTTCTTGACCTCTGCATCCATTGCAAGAAGGTCTTCGTTTTCACTGAGAAACTCTCTGGAAGGCTTGCCTTTCTTGACCTGGTTGGGATAAGGGTTGATCCCTTCTTCTCTTAGTTTTTCTGTTTTTTTGATACGTTCTTGGATATATTGATTATCAAATATCAAAGTGGCTCCTATTGTAAGTTGGTTCTTTTTCTTTCATTTGTTTTTTGCGAAAGTATTATGCTTCCGATTCCGCTTTCTGGCACGCTTCGCATATCCCTACGATCTTCATCGTATGGTCTGTCATTTTGAAGTTGAACTTCTTTGCGATCTCTTCCTGGCGTTCCTCGATGATCTCATCATAAAATTCGATGATCTTGCCGCATTGGGTACAGATGAGATGGTCATGGTGTTTTTTGAGTCCAAGTTCATACTTTTTCCCTTGAATTCCGAAAGAGATAGAACCGACGATATGGGACTCTTCCAGGAGTGTCAGGGTACGGTAGACCGTGGCGATACCGATATTGACATCCGGGTGCTGCTGTTTTAAGAGCATATAGATATCTTCTGGGGTGTAATGTCCCTTGTTTTGGTACAGGAACTTTAAAATAAGCTCTCGCTGCTTGGTAAATTTGAGAGCGTTTTTTTTGAGCAATTCTTTAAATTTTTCTAAAAGTCCGTCATATGAGATCATCATCTGCCTTTTTATGGTGTCGTTGCATTGCTGTTGTTACTATCCTCTGCGATAGGGGTTTGCCCATAGGGTAGTGAAGTCGCATTGGTTTCATTAGTTTCGGAGAAAGGAGTTGCTTCAAGTCCAAGTGCTTTTGTGTCAAGATTGATCAGGTATGATCCGGCAGCATAGAGATAGGGAAAGAGCTGGCTGCCCTGCGTATAGGTTTCAACTTTCTCTTTGATCAGCTTTACATTCGAAAGGGCAGTGACGATCAGTGCAAAGATGATGAAGTATTTTCCCCCGCCGATAACAAGCCCCAGAAGGCGGTTGATAAATCCCAGTCCGCTGGCGGATGTCAGTTTTGATAAAATAGTACCCACCAGTGTTGCTCCTACCCATATAAGGATCAGAACTGCAAGAAAGCCGATCAGTTTAAGGATGGCACTGTTGTCGAGCTGCAGGAAGTTGGCTTCGATAAACGCGGCTGCTTTTTCTGAGAGACGGGAAGCGAAGTAGACCCCGGCGATCAGTCCGGCCAGGCCGAAAAACTCTTTGATGAAACCGTTCACAAAGCCCTTGATCCCCAGTATAATAATGATCGCACTTATGGTCACATCAAAGTAGTTGAAGTCAACCATTGAAAAGTTTTCCAGTGAAAAATCCATGCTGCTACCTGCACTCCAAAATTATTTTGCGTATTGTATCGAAAAAGGCTTAGTGCCTACACCTTCAACTCGTTGGGTTTGTTCGCAAACTGCAACGCAACATCACGGCTGATAAGACCTTCGGAAAGATATTTCTGAAGGACCTGTGTCTGTGTCTGCATCCCTGTATCTCCTTGTCCCAGCTGCATCTGGGAGTAGATCTGGTGTACCTTGTCCTCACGAATGAGGTTTGCGATCGCGTGGTTGGTGATCAGTATCTCTGACGCGGCGATACGTCCTCCGCCAAGTTTCGGGAGCAGAGACTGCGCGATCACGGCGATCAGCGAAGTAGAGAGCATTGCACGGATCTGGGGCTGTTCATCCCCGTTGAATACGTCGATGATACGGTTGATTGTTCCTGCCGCCGAAGAGGTATGCAGTGTACCAAAAACCAGGTGGCCTGTTTCCGCCGCGGTTAGTGCCGCTTCGATCGTCTCCTTGTCCCTCATCTCCCCGATCAGGATAATATCCGGATCCTGACGCATTGCATATTTGAGTGCAATAGCAAATGATTTGGTGTCTTCACCCACGCCCCTGTGCGAGAAGACAGATTTTTTGTTTTGATGGATAAATTCGACCGGGTCCTCAACCGTTACAACGTGTTTCTGTTCTGTTTCGTTGATCTGGTTGAGCATTGCCGCCAGCGTGGTGGATTTACCCGAACCTGTCGGTCCGGTAACCAGGATAAGCCCTTTTTCACGTTTGACGAGCTTTTTGTAAACTTGCGGTGCGCCAAGATCATCCAGGGATGGGATCTCGATAGGGATGATCCTGAATGCCGCGGCCATATCGCCCAGTGTTCTGTAGTAGTTCGCCCTGAAACGTCCGATCCCCGGCAGCAGCAATGCGAAGTCAAGTTCATCATGCTCTTCAAAGGCCTGTTTCTGCTTCTCTGTGATCAGGGAGTAGCACATCTCTTCGATATCGTCACCTGTAAGTTTAGGAAGATTGACCGGCTTCAGCCTCCCGTCCAGTCTGATCTGCGGTTCTGTACGGCTTACGAGGTGGAGGTCTGATGCGCCGTGTGTTACGACACTCTGAAGTAGTTTTTTGATATCGAAGCTTGCCATTGGCTATCCTTTATTGCAATTTTTCATTATATAAATTTTCATTATACCCAACGATGAGATCATTGTCCAATACAATCACAGGACGTTTGATCAGCATGTTCTCTTTTGCCAACCAAATTTTCTTGTCTTGATCATCGAGATTGAGTTCTTTGAGCTTGAGTGTGCGGTAGGTGGTGCCTCTGGTATTGAAGAGCGTGTTGATATCACTGTATTTGAGCCACTGCGATATCTCTTTATCCGATACGGGTGTTTCCCTGAAATCTATAAACTCGAACTCCAGTGCATGACCTTTAAGGTATTTGAGCGCTTTACGGACCGAGTCGCAGTTTTTGATGCCATATACTTTGATCACAGCCTCTCCTATTCAATAATCGCCGGTACGATAAAGAAGTCATCCTTTGCATTGGGTGCATGGCTTAGGATATCTGTTGCTACGGTCTCATCACCCTGCGGGATATCCTCCCTCATTGGTGTTCCGCCTTCCAGGGTAGAAAATGTCGCTGAGAGGTTTTCCGTATCGAGTTCATTGAGGTTATCTACGTAGGCAAGAATCTCTGTCAATTGGTTTTTCACTGCTTCTTTTTTTGATTCATCGATACGTAAGTGTGAAAGTTTTTCCAGGTTTGCCAGAACTTTATCGTCAATTTGCATAATTTACCTTGCTTCTTAAAAGATTTTTGCTTATTATATATCAATTTAGTTTAGAATTAGAGAAATATAAGAAAAAGGAAAACAATGCTGCAACTAGATATGAATTCTCAGGAATTTAAAGATGAGATGGAAAAAACAGAGAAGTTTACGGACAAAGTATGTGAATCAAGAGGATGGGTCTACGGACCGAATGCAGATGTCAACGAAGGTGTGATGATGGGGCTTGCCAGACACAGGCTTCTTTACGGAAAAAGATTCTGCCCGTGCTTCATGGTAGAGGAAGATCCGGAAAAACCGGGCAAGTTCAAAAGTACGGATGACCGAATCTGTCCCTGTAAGCCGGCGATCGAAAAAGAGATCCCGGAACAGGGGATCTGCCACTGTCAGATCTTCTGTACCCCGGAGTATTTCGAGGCGAATAAATAAGAGTTTTAAGAAAAGTGGATAAAATACGCGATTATTTTATCGTCACTTTTTAAAAGATTCTATTTATCAAAGGTATTTTATGCAGTCATTATTAGACAAAAGCAATATCCACTCCGAAGAGCTGCAGGAGCTGCTCCTGCAAAGAGAGGAAGGGAAAGTGGATTTCCTTCTGGTGGATGTAAGAGAGGATATGGAGTATAAGATGGGGCACATCAAGGGTGTGGACCTCCTTTTGCCCACCTCTTCGTTCGGCCAGTGGGCCCAGCAGTTCCTCGAGGAGCATAAGGAGAGAACAGTAATTTTCACCTGCCGTACAGGAAACAGAAGCGGGCAGGTGCAGCATATCTTTAAGCAACATGGACTGGAACGCGCGATCAACCATGCAGGCGGTATCGTCTCCTACCGCGGCGAGATAGAAAAATAAGATGCAGAGGATACTCTATCTGCATGGTTTTGCTTCTTGCGGAGAGGGGAACAAGTCCGGAGCGCTCGGGGCATATTTCGGCGATGAAAACCTGCTTGCCCCCGACCTGCCGTATGCACCGCAGGAAGCGATCGAAACACTTTCCAGACTGATCTATGCCGACAGGCCATCGCTGCTTGTCGGTTCTTCACTGGGCGGCTACTATGCGACCTGGCTTGCCGAAAAGTTTGACATTCCCGCTGTGTTGATCAACCCCTCCTGTACACCCTGGGAGACTCTGGCTGCGCATGTAGGGTGGCAGGAGCGCTTTTGTGACGGGGAGCGGTTTGAGTTCAAGCCGGTCTATCTGGAGCAGCTCAAGCATTTTTCTGTGCTGCCCGGCAGATCGAAGTATCTGGTCCTGCTGCAGAGCGAAGATGAGGTATTGGACTACCGTGTTGCAAAAGAACGCTACAGAGATCAGAGAGTAATCATCGAGTATGGCGGAAACCACCGCTTTGAAAATATCCAAGAGTATCTCTCTATGATAGAGAGTTTTATGAAATCCCAGGAGAATAGATGAGTGTTGTAGACCTCTTGATGAAGCTGTTGAGTTATGAATCCATTACCCCTGATGATGCGGGTTCTCTCAGATTTATCGAGGAATACCTTGATGGGTTTGAAGCGCACTATGTCAACAAAGAGGGAGTGAAAAATCTTTTTTTGACGAAAGGGTTCGGTGAAGGGCCTCATCTCTGTTTTGCAGGGCATGTGGATGTAGTGCCCCCGGGTGACGGGTGGGAGACCAACCCTTTTGTCCCTGTGATCAAAGAGGGGAAGATCTTTGGGCGCGGTACCCAGGATATGAAATCGGGTGTGGCCGCATTTGTACAGGCACTCAAAGAGATTGATCGATTTGAGGGACGTCTCTCTCTCCTCCTGACATCCGATGAGGAGGGAGAAGCGAAGTATGGTACGGTGATCATGCTTGAGCACCTCAGGGAGATTGGTATGCTCCCTGACTACTGTCTCGTGGCAGAGCCGACCTGCGAAGAGAAGTTCGGTGATGCGATCAAGATAGGACGCCGGGGATCGATCAACGGATATCTCACCGTCAGGGGAAAACAGGGGCATGCAGCCTATCCTGAAAAAGCGGTCAACCCCGTACACCAGATTGCCCCGATCCTCGACAAGATTGCAGGGGTCAACCTCGACAGCGGAGATGAAAATTTCGCGCCGAGCAAAATGGTGATCACGGATATCAGAGGCGGTATGGAGGTGACGAATGTGACTCCGGGTTCGCTGAAGATTATGTTCAACGTGCGTAACTCCACAAAAACCACACAAGAGGATATTAGACTACACATTGAAAACCTCTTTAAGGATCTGGACTATACGCTGGAGCTGACGCAGGGGTCCTATCCGTTTGTGACAAAGAGAGATTCGAAGATTGTCCGGAGGCTCTCTGAGACGATCAAAGAGGTTACAGGTGTTCAAACCAAATTTTCAACCGCCGGCGGTACCAGTGATGCAAGGTTCATGGGAGCATTCGGGATCGACGTGGTAGAGTTTGGCGTGATCAATGACACGATCCATGCGCCCAATGAGAGAACGACTATCGTTGAGGTAGAAGCGCTCTATCAGGTGTTCAAAGCGTTGATCAAACAGTTTAACAAAAGGCAGAGCGATGAGTAAGATGATAAAGACATGGGCGGCTGTATTGCTTTTTTGCACGACACTCTTTGGTGCAGAGTTGCATTGGGAGAAGGATACGGCGACAGCATTTGCCAAAGCGAAAGCTGAAAAGAAAAATGTGATGTTGATGGTGGAGGCTTCCCGCTGCAGATGGTGCAAGAGGATGAAAGAGGAGACCTTGGCGGATGAAGAGGTGAAAAAACGCCTTCAAAACTATATCCTTGTCAAGGTAGCAAGATGCGACAAGGAAGAGATGATGGTACTGCCCGAGTCCTACTACCCTGCACCTTCCACCTTCTTTATGACACCTGCAGGGGAGATCATCGAAAAGGCGATCGGTTTTTTCGAGTCGGAAGATTTTATCACCTATATCAATGACGTAGAGGCAGACTGATCCCCTATGCTGTTTGAACGTCCCCATTTTACCGAGTATGTGATGGCGAGGCTGGTGACACTTTCGCTGACCCTTTTTATCCTCTTTTCGGTCATTCTGGCGATATTCATTACGGATACGATGACGCTTGCTTTGGTGATCTTTCTGCTCTGGCTTGCCCTGACGATTTTTGTCTATGCGATCTACAGGGGAGCTTCAAAGATGCAGCGTGAACTGGGAAAAATCAACAAGTATCTCAAGATGCTTGATACGGTAGATACGATTGATTTGGACAAACATTTTTTTACCAGAGAGTTTGAGCAGATCAATCAGAACCTTACCAAAGTGCTTGAAAAATCCAAAAAAAGAGAAGAGATCAAGCAGAGATACAATACGAAGCTCAAGCTCAAAAACCAGCAGCGTGGAGATATGATCTCTGCGATCGCGCATGAGTTCAGAAATCCCATTGCATCGATTATAGGATATGCCCAGACATTGCAGGAGGATAAAGAGATCCCTCCTGCACTGCACGACAAGTTTCTGGGAAAAATATGCAATAACGGTGACAAGATAGAAGCACTATTGGGCAGGCTGGTGCTCTGGAACAAGTTTGAGAGCGGCGAAGCCAAACTGCATCTGAGCAGCTTTGATCTTTTCAGTCTTGCGCAGGAGGTAAAAAGTGCACTCCTTGATGAGAAATACAAAAACAGGGAGATCATCATACAGGGAGAGCCGCGTCAGATAGAGGCAGACCGTACGCTTATGGAGATCGTCATTAAGAACCTGATCGAAAATGCGCTGAAATACTCCAAAGAGGAGGTTGTAGTCACCATCGCTGAGGAGAGCTTCGCTGTAAGCGACAAGGGTGTGGGTATCTCCGAAGAGGATATCGAGAAAGTGACGAAGAAGTTCTACCGTTCCGGTACCCACAACTGGGATAATTCAATGGGGCTCGGGCTCTCCATCGTCAAAAAAATTCTTGCACTGCACAATACGGAGCTGGAGATCCAGAGCAGACTCGATGCTGGTTCCACCTTCTCATTTAAGATATCATAATCTCTTTTTTTGTTTAAATTATAATTAAATAGTATAATTTATTTATTTGATGAGATAAGACAATTGAATTTACAGGATGAAGCTAACTAAAAGTTACAATTTAAAAAAAAGCAATTTTCTTTTCTTACAATAACCATTTTTTTATTCAAAATTCTATACACTCTTACCATGCAAAACCCCCTAAAAAGACTATTTAAGGGGTACTTATGATTATCATAAGTACAGCTAAATCTTAAGGAGAAAACATGAAACTGGGTTTCTTAGTTGACCTTAACCTCTGTATGGGGTGTAAAGGTTGTGAAATCGCTTGTAAAGTGGAAAATGATGTTCCGCTGAGCTCTTGGCGTTTGCGCGTAAAGTATATTGATATCGGTACATTCCCTGATACCTCAAGATCATTTACACCGTTACGCTGTAACCACTGTGAGAATGCACCGTGCGAGCGTATCTGTCCGGTTTCTGCATTGCACTATCTTGAAAACGGTATTGTCAATGTGGATAGCCATAGATGTATCGGTTGTGCAGGGTGTATGATGGCCTGTCCGTATGGCGCTATCTATATGGATCCTGAAACAAACACTGCGGATAAGTGTACCTACTGTGCACACCGTATCGAGAGCGGAATGATGCCGGCATGTGTGGTAGTCTGCCCGGTAGAGGCAAATATCTTCGGTGATGTGGAAGATGACCATTCACACATTTCTCAGTATATCATGGCACATCAGGGCGGTGTTCAGGTGCGCAAACCGGAGAAGCATACGGATCCTAAGCACTACTATGTAGGTGGCGGGACCTATACGCTTGACCCGCTGGCACATCAGAGACTTGAAGGACATAACCTCTTCACCAATATCACGCACCTTGAGCATAACGGTGATCCGAACCACGGTGTACTGGATAGATTCCTGGCGCCGTTCACTTCACATGGTACGCATGATAACAAGAGCTTCATGAATTTTGATAATACGCATGAACAAGAGGGAGGTCACTAAGATGGTAGAACATACAATTAACGCAACGCAGGCGGTGGTTACGCTTGACGTAGCACTTCCGGGGATTATCTGGGGATGGATGATTACATTGAACATGTGGGCGAAGAGTATCGGTACAGGTGTTGTCTTTGTCGCGGCATATCTACTATACAGACACAAAAAAGATGCGATGCCTAACTTGAGATGGGCAATGCCTGTGATCTCGTTTGTCGCACTGAATGTCTTCCTCCTCTTTACGCTTGTGGATCTGCATCAGCCCTATAGAATGGTCAATATCTTCCTGCACCCGCATTGGACATCCGCGATCACGGTAGGGGCCTGGATGGCATCGCTCTTTACGCTTCTGATCACGATTCTGATGGTGATCGGTCTGGCTGACCAGTTCACTGAGTACTTCAAAAGGGGATGTAGAGTGGCACCGGTGAAATCACTCATGTCATTTGCAGGAAGCAACTCGGGAACCTATGAAAAGATATTTCCGTTTGTGGTATTCCTTGCGATCCCTGTGACGGCATATACGGCGATCATTATGGCAGAGTCAAGCGCAAGAGAGCTGTGGCAGGCACCGACGGAAGTGATGCAGATGATCTGGGCAGCCCTGATGGCAGGTTCGGCAGCATTGATCCTGGTATCGGGTTCATGGAGCCAGGAGGCAAGAAAAGACCTTGCGCTGATCCTTTCCATTGCAGTGTTCTTCTCTTTTGCCATGTATATGGGTGAGTACTTCTTCTCATTCAAATCTTCTGAAGCGGAAGCGACATTGGCATATGTCCATGCAGGCGGAGCGTATAATGTGGAGTTCTGGTTTGGTATGGCGCTTGGATTTATCGCACCTTTCTTCCTTGCAACTTCTACAATGAAGAATGATAATGTAACGCTGCTCAGATTTGCGGCTATCTTGGCACTTGTGGGGCTCTATCTGGCAAAAGACGTATGGCTGAAAATCCCACAAATGCTACCATTGAGTTAAGGAGAGAAGATTTATGACAAAATCAATGAACAGTACGACAGATAAAAACTTTATCGAGAGTAGAAGAAGTTTCCTTAAGGGTACGGCGTACTCTGTGGCAGGTGCGACACTTGCGACAGGTGTATTCAAAACCGTAGCGGATACTCCTGCATCAGCAGAGACGAAGTTCACCCCTACACCGAGTACGCTTGCCTTCTACCCGCCGCTGGAGGAGTGGGACAGCTTTACGGAGCTTGACGGGAATGACTGGAAAAGAGGCGGTACTTCAAGAAACGGTGTACAGAGCGAAGAGAACCCGGATGGTATCAAAGCGACCGAGTACATGCTTGTACCAACGGCATGTTCAAACTGTGAAGCATCCTGTGGTCTGACTGCATGGGTGGATCTCTCCACCTATAAAGCGGGCGGACAGCTGGCAGTACGCAAGTATATGGGTAACCCGCTTCATGCAGGATCACGGGGTAGAAACTGTGCAAAAGGGTATGCAACCCAGTCGCAGATGTATGATCCGGACCGTATCCCTTTCCCACTGAAGAGAGCGCCAGGTTCCAAAAGGGGTGAAGGTAAGTGGATCAGAACCACCTGGGATGAAGCGATGGCCGAGATCGGTAAGAAGATGCATGATACCCTTAAAAAAGGTGATGAGATCTCCAAAAAGTCTATCATGTACCATGTCGGTCGTCCGAACGAGAACGGATTTGGACACCGTGTACCGCACTCATTGGGAGTTGACGGATACGATTCTCATACAAACATCTGTTCTGCAGGTGCAAGACAGGGGACAATCCAGTGGACCAATGATGACAGAAACTCTCCGGACTGGGCAAATGCAAAGCTGATCTTCCTTCAGTCGTCTCACGCAGCAGATGCGGGGCACTACTTCCAGCAGGCAGCAGGACGTATCGCGGATGCACGTAAAAAAGGTGCGAAACTTGTCGTTATGGATCCAAGGCTTTCCAACTCTGCGGGTATGGCAGACCTTTGGGTACCGGTATGGCCGGGAACGGAGACAGCACTTTATCTCTACCTTGCAAACAGAATCCTGAACGAAAAAGGGATCAACGGTGAGGATCTTGTCAACCACGAGTTTGTAAGAAACTGGGTCAACTGGGATGAGTTGATGAATAACAGAGAGTATCTCGCACTGCTAGTAGAAAAAGGATATATCAAGTCTGTTCCTGCCGGAAACAGCTATGAGGACTTCATCGAGATGGCAAAAGAGATGTACTCACCGTACACGCTGGATTTTGTCGCTGAAGAGTGTCGTATCGAGAAGCGTATCGTTGAGAAGCTTTATGATATGTTCATCGATGCAGGTGCAAGGGTAGCAACCTATATCTGGAGAGCGGGACCTATCGGCCACAAAGGCGGATGGATGATCGCACGTTCAGCATTCCTTCCTTTTGTACTCCGTGGCGCGATGGCGGGTGATAAAGGTGGGGTAGGTCTGCACCACTGGCATGTGATCTCTGTCAACGGCAAGGGGGATAAAGCAACGGAGGCAGGTGATGCTCCTGGTAAAGTGGATGTATGGAATGAATTGGCCTGGCCGCCAGAGTACCCGCTTAGCTCCTATGAGATGTCACATATCCTGCCTCATCTTCTTCTTGACGATGAGTGGAGAGCGAAGTGGAACTCCAAGGGCTTGAATGTACCTGAAAAGCTTGCGGTATGGATCCCCCGTATGTACAACCCGGTATGGATCAACCCGGATGGATTCAGATGGATCGAAGCGTTGAAGCGTGAAGACAAGATCGAGATGTCGTTCAACCTCTCTCCGACATGGTCTGAGACAAACTGGTTCTGTGACTATATCCTGCCAACAGGTCTGGCTGGAGAGAGACACGATCAGCACTCAGAAGCGACTGAACCGAAAAGATGGCTGAGCTTCCGTAACCCGGCACTGAGAGTGGCCCTTGAGAAGATGGGTTGGAAGCCGAAAGATCCGACACGTGCGACACTTGAAGCACATATCAAAGCGGGTCTTGGTGAGATCTGGGAAGAGGTAGAGTTCTGGGCAAATATCATGGTGCACCATGTGGATCCGGACGGAAGTCTTGGTATCAGAAAACACTGGGCATCCAAAGAAGACCCAAGCAGAGCTGTGACGATTGCTGAGTGGTATCAGGCGGCATTTGACCACCTGCCGAACCTGCGTGCAGCAGCAAAAGCCGCATACCCTGACTCGAAGTATCCTAACTATGAGATGATGAGAGACAGA
Source organism: Campylobacterales bacterium (assembly GCA_014763885.1). Classification (GTDB taxonomy): domain Bacteria; phylum Campylobacterota; class Campylobacteria; order Campylobacterales; family Sulfurovaceae; genus Sulfurovum. The sequence goes on along the minus strand of JACXUO010000035.1, from coordinate 5,738 downwards.
GGTACCTGGCTTGAAGAGGCAAATATCTATAAACCGCAAGAGAGACCGTTGAAAAAAGAGGGCGATGCCTATATCTCTCACGGGCACAGATATGAAGCGCATGAAGTCGAAAAGACAGAATTCGGTACTCTGGTAGTGACAGATCACCATACCGGTGAGAAGCAGGCGATCGGTATCGAGCTTGACGGCAAGGTGATGGAAGGCTTCCATACCCGTTCGAAAAAGCTTGAGTTCTTCTCTTCCTATTTTGCCGAGTGGAAATGGCCTGAGTACGCGGTGCCGATCTATCCGACGACCAAAGAGGACAGAGAGAAGATGACGCACGTTGTGACACAGGTTCACCACGACTTTATGACCAAGGAGAATGAATTTGCACTGAACACGATATTCAGATTGCCGTATAACATTCACACGCGTTCTGTGAACTCCAAACACCTGATGGAGATCTCTCAGAACCACAACCCGATCTGGATCAACACAGAGGATGCGAAGAGACTGAACATCAAACGTGGTGATGCGATCAAAGTAACGATCACCGATACCGTATCAGGCCTTGAGTCCGGTTACTTTATTGCAATGGCAGTACCTACTGAAGCGACGATGCCGGGTGTTCTGGCTAACTCTCACCATGCAGGGAGATGGAAGCTTAAGAATGCGGTAGAGATCCCTGGCTTTGAACATAAGCTTGGGGTAATGGGACTTGGTGCACCGCTTTATGAGATGACGATGGACGGCAAGGTGGGAACACTGAAGCCAAAAGAAGGGCTGGATCAAGGTATGCAGGCGCGTAGAGATACATGGCAGTTCAAAGAGTACAACAAAGACCTTGACAATATCTGGTGGGACGGTCTGAGCGGTTCCTGGCAGAATGCCGTAGCAGCTTCGCATCCCGACCCGGTTGCAGGTAACCATGCATGGCACCAGAAAGTATCTATCGAGCCGGCTGGCAAAGAGGATCAGATCGGTGATATCTGGGTGAACTATGAGAACAATATGAAGGTTTACCAGGCATGGAGAGACAAGTTGACTCGTCCGCTTGCAAAAGGGGATACGCTGAGACGTCCTAAACATATCAAGCGTCCGGCAGTGCCTCTTTCTCACAAGGCTTACTCGGTGGAGATCACTGACTAAAAACCATTACTCGTTCCCGCTTTTCTGAGCGGGAACGGATTATATCTATCAATACAACTTCCCAGATAACTAACACGCTTATGACTTATTTATCTTGAAAGTGGTATAGTGCCAACTAAGAATATCCCGCTATCAGACGGGGTGAAAGACAAGGGTAACAATGGAACAGATGAAACATGATATAGAGAATCGTATTGCGTTGTATGGATTGGTCTCACGATTGATGTTGATAGAAGTAAATGACGCATTTCTGGATACGATCGAGAGTGATGAGGCGATGCTTGCACTTTTCCCCAACTATCAACACTGGAAGAAGCGCAAGGAGCTCGGCCGTAAAGAACTGATCGACCAATACTACAACGTAGACTTTACCAATCTTTTTTTGATGCACCTGGTACCCTATGAGAGTTTCTATACAAGGGAAGACCAGATGATCGAGAGTGGTGGAGACAATCCGGTGATCGCACTTTACAACGAGCTGGATTTCCGTGTGGAACTGGACAGAGCCAGAGTGGTCAGTGCCGACCATATCGGGGTAGAGCTTGAGTTTATGTATATGCTCTGTACCGCCCAGAAGAGAGCGCTTGAAGCAGGGGACAAAGAGGGGATCTGCGAACTTTTCGAGGTCCAGAGGGCATTTTTGAAAGAGCATCTGCTTGAGTGGGCTCCGATGTTTCTGATCAATGCAAAAAGAGAGTCCCGTACACCGCTCTATCATGACGGGGCAGAGTTGACACTGGAGTTCCTGCTTTCTGATTTTGAGTATATCACGCAGATGCTCTCTGACTATTGTACCAAGGAGATGGAGAACGTATGAGTCTGCATTTAGAGATCGCTTCCTGTGTGCGGGCGACCAGTAAGTTCTCCCAGTGTACCAAGTGTGCTGATGCCTGCCCGGAGTCGATTCGGATCGTTGACAACTTGCCGACTTTTGCCAAAGGTACGGGCGTGGAGGCTGCCGCCTGTGTCGGTGCATGCCCGACGGAAGCATTTTCCCTGAGTGACTTTTCGGTAACCGAGTTTTTCTTCACCTTTTTGGAATCAAAGGTCAGACTGATCTCCCCGAAGATCAATGTACCGTGTCTCTCCGTACTGAGTGTCGAACATCTGATCGCACTTGCACTGGCAAGTGAAGAGCCGATCACTCTGGATCTGAGCAGCTACGACCCGGAGAGCCGGCTCTTTGATCTGATCGAAGCGCGTATCGAAGAGGCGAACTTTGTCCTCTCAAGTATCTCCTCCAGGCAGCTGGAGACCAACCTGGATAGTATGGATACCGTATTGGATAGGGAGAATAAAGAGGAGACATCCAGACGTACATTCCTTGGCAATGTGTCACTCAAGGGAGTCATGAAGCATAAAAAAGAGTTCGATGAGGCAGTGGAAGCCGAAGAGCTGCATGCATTTGAACTGGACAGTTCCATCATCTCCAGGATCAAAGAGAAAAATCTGCCTGACAAAAGAAAGATACTCTTCACAACGCTCAAGCGTATGGATATGCCTGAAACGTTTGATGTGGTTGCGACGGAAGATATCAGTTTTATCTCCCAAAAATATGTGGATGAGAACTGTACGAACTGTCAGATCTGTTACCGTATCTGTCCTACGGGGGCACTCTCAAGCGACAAGAAGTTCTCGCTGATCCATTTTGATGCGATGCTGTGTGTGAAGTGCCATCTTTGCCATGATGTGTGCGAACCGGATGCGATCCACCTGCAGGAGGGGTTTGAACTCAAAGAGTTTTTTGAGCCCCGTCAGCGTACATTGGCAACATTTACGATCAAACGCTGCAATGAGTGCGGGAACCCCTTTACCTATACCGGTGGCGAGCAGACATGCCCGCGCTGTCTGATCGAGGAGGAGGAAGCGATGTTCCTTCATAGTAATGCCAGACAAATGAGAGGAGAGGAGTAACATGCATCCGCACGAGATACAGCCGGATACGAAGCTGTGCACGATCCTCGGATACAATGCACAAACCGGATATACAAGAAAATACTTTAACAAGGTATTGAAAAAGCAGGGGATCAATGCTACCGCAATCGCACTGAACATCAGCGATGAACACTTTGACTTTACGATGTCCAATGTCGCACACTCGAAGGTGGATCGCATGATGATCGAGAGGGGGTTCCAGCAAAGCGCTGTGCAGTACTGTGACAGCCTGAACGCTGCGGCACAAAGAGAGCAGAGGGTAGATTTTATCGAGATCGATGAGGGGAGGATCATGGGATACTGTCTGGATGATGAGGTAAACAGCCTCTTTGAAAAGCCGGAGTTCCTGGATGACCAGATACGCTTTGTCGCGAAGATGATGCTGATCGCCAACCGGTGGTATGGCGCGAAGGTTGATGTGGACGAGATACCTTTGTTGATTGAGAGTTGAGAAAAAGAAGGAGTAACAATGAGAGATATGGATGAACTGAGAAAAGAGTTTGAAAACTTCAGTAAGCAAAACTTTAACGGGAACCCTGCATTTTGTCCCGACGGGCAGTGTGCTGCGGAAGAGGAGGTTGATCTCAAAGATTACCCTTCCTATACGGAAGCCCTGTATGAGAAGCTGATCGCGCCTTATGAAAGCGGTATCTATATCTCGCGCTGGGATATCAAGGAGATCGCGCTGGCTGCAGGAGATTCCATGGCGATACACCCGCGCAAGCGTATGTTCGAACTCCTGATGAAGTTTGCCACAAGCAGGGAAAATATGCAGAAGGTGCTTGATGCGCTTGAGGATCATATGGAAGAGAAGATCGCTATCTATACGGAGATGATGACGAGCTTCCCTGCGAGTGCCGAGATCTTTGAGCCAAAGATAGCCAAGGCGCGCAAAACGATGAGACTTTTCCCTCAGATTATCGAAGAGTATTTTGAGTAAATAGAAATTAAAAAGTAAAAAATTAGGTAGGTATTTTAATTTCGTTCCGTAGGTCGGGGTATCCTTAGCCCGACAATAGATGTTTGCCCAGATCAATAGACAGCTATTCAATGTGATGTGCGGGATGAAGGCATTCCAACCCACAGCTCCATTACCTACCTTGCAGTATAATGAAGGAAAGAAGCAGGAAGGAGCATACAGGATGTCTGAAAGTATCAAAGACGAAGCCTTGAAGTACCATATCGGAGGCAAGACCGGCATAGCGGCCAAGACCCCTTTTGGTACAGAAGATGAGCTCTCCCTGGCCTATACGCCGGGTGTGGCATATCCCTGTCTTGAGATCGAAAAAGACCCAAGACTTGCATTTGAGTATACCAACCGTGCCAATCTCGTGGCTGTGATCTCTGACGGTTCAGCGATACTGGGGCTTGGAAATATCGGTCCGCTGGCAGGGAAGCCTGTCATGGAAGGGAAGTCGATGTTATTTAAAAAGTTTGCCCATATCGATGCATTTGATATCGAACTGGATGTGCACAGCGTCGATGAGATCGTCGCCGTCTGCAAGGCAATCGCACCGACGTTTGGCGGGATCAACCTCGAGGATATTGCCGCGCCGAACTGTTTTGAGATCGAAAAAAAACTACAGGAGGCACTGGATATCCCGGTCTTCCATGATGACCAGCACGGCACGGCGATCATTACGACGGCGGGACTGATCAACGCACTTGAGCTGACAGGTAAAAAGGCCGAAGAGGTCAGGGTCGTCATCAACGGAGCAGGTGCGGCAGGGATCGCATCTGCAAAGATGTATCAGGCTCTGGGGGTGAGACATATCGTCATGTGTGACAGCAAAGGCGTACTCTCCACGGATAGGAGTGACCTCAATGCGTACAAAGCGGAGTTTGCGATCGAGACGGATGCGAAAAGCCTGGAAGAGGTGATAGAGGGTGCAGATATGTTCCTGGGGCTGAGCAGGGCGGGCGCGCTGAGCAAAGAGATGGTAGCCCAAATGGCACCGGAGCCTATCATCTTCGCATTGGCAAACCCGGTTCCCGAAATACTCCCCGAAGAGGTCGCGGCAGTGAGGGACGATGCGATCATGGGGACAGGGCGTTCGGACTATCCCAACCAGATCAACAACGTTCTGGGATTTCCTTTTATCTTCAGGGGTGCGCTGGATGTGCGTGCGGAGAGGATCACGGAGAAGATGAAGATGGCCGCCGCGTATGCACTGGCAAAACTTGCCAAAGCTCCGGCCTCCGAAGATCTGAAAGCCCTCTATCCGAATACCTCTCTTCTCTACGGGAAAGAACATATCATCCCCAAAGCCTTTGATAAGGCGCTGCTGGCCGAGGTTGCTTCGGCTGTTGCAAGGTCTGCAGTAGAAGAGGGCGTGTCACAGATAGTGCATTACGACCATGAAGCCTACAAGGAGCGGCTGAGTGTGATGATATGATACACACCGGTATTTTGAAGTGCGGGTATTACTAGGGGACTTAATTTATCGGAAAAAATTATATCTTCAGGCTCAAGATAACTTTATATGATTTTAATGCATATTTTTAGTTATAGTTGACAGAAATTTTTGTTTCGCGTCAAATCGCTCTCCCGATACTATTAGCACTAAAATAAAATTGGGTCTGGTAAACTTTAAGAACCAAAAAGGTATCTTAAAGTATGAGCAGAAGGGCATTCAACAAGTATTACAATCGTTCGCATATTTCAGAGGGTA
>JACXUO010000108.1 GCA_014763885.1 Campylobacterales bacterium | reverse complement strand
TTTAAAATGATTGTTTTATTGGTTGAAATTATACCATTTTATTGCTTCCAAAGTGCCTATTTTAGGGAGGCTTGTGGGTTTTTCAGGGGTGACTAATTAGAGAAAGATTCTCTGGGCTAATACCCAGAGTGAAATAAAACACTATAAAACGAACTGTCCTGCTGCTATAAGATTTGCAAGATCTGCATCTGTGATAGTTGTATTTGTCAGGGTTGCCAAGCTCGTCATAGTATAGGCTGAACCTGTACCATCTCTATCGATTTGCAATGTTGTTCCGTTCATATGCAAATAATCTGTAACATTTGAGGCATCTACTGTAATGCCGCTGTCAGAGAATAGTCCTGATAAATCTATAACATCCTCATTTGTATCATATATATTATCCAAATCGGTAACAAAATCTGCAATAGTGTCTGTTCCATTTCCGCCGTTTGCTGTGTCGTCTAAAGATCCAAAGACAAACACATCATGTCCTGCGCCGCCTGTCAGAGTATCATTGCCGGCACCGCCATCAAGTGTATCTTCACCATTATCGCCTGAAGCATCACCAGTTAATGTGTCTGTGCCGTCCCCGCCTTTAAGATAATCGCTTCCATTGCGTCCACTTAGTGTATCGTTGCCGCCAAGCCCTAGCATAATATCAGGATTTCCGTCATTTCCGTTTCGGGTATTGTTGGCTGAAGTACCTGTATACGTCGGTACGCCTTCTCTTAGTGTCATATCACTTGCACTAAACTCCGGCAGCACCACGAGAGTTAGTGTCTGTGAAGCTGTAGAAGCGGTACTGCTGTTTGATGTTTCTGTCGCAGTTGCCGTTACGCCAATGTTAAGCTCTCCGGTAAACGATGAATCAAATTCAAGCATTGCACTGCTAAGTGTGCCGCTAAATGTGATAGTGCCGCCGCTTTCTGTATATGTTCCCGTATCTGTAACGACAACAGCACCGCTTGGCACACCCGAAAGCGTGATAGATAAGGTTTCTGAGCCGTCTGTATCGGTGAGCGCTGCGTCGATATATGTATCTAAAGCAACCTGAGTAGTATTGACATCTTTATTGCCGGCAACGACTCCTTGCTGTGCGGTAAGAGCCATATCATCAAGGAATGCTCCCCGACCATTAGGATGAGTAGTAGTTGCGTCTGTTCTTATTTTTATCGTATGGCTTGAACCGTCGCCTTCAAAACTAAACTGGATTGACTTCCAGTCAATATATGTCTGAGGACTGGTTGGCGCATATGATTGCACTAATACATCGTCTATATAAATTCCTATCTGTGTATAATCACTTGTAAACCCTGGTCTCCCTGCAGTATCAAAAGAAATGTCATACACCATCCCTTCCACCGTGGATATGGTTCTCTCTATCCCAATAGTCTGCGCAATATTGTTTGTAGCATCATTTATCTCAAGGAAATCTTCTCCATTTCCGGCAGCTGCAAAAATCCTATTACTGCCTCCATTTTGGCGCTGCTGAGTATCGCCTGTGTTCCAAACCTCAAATACACTTGTGCCTCCAGCGGCTTCTGGGCTGGTAACCAGCGTCCATCCTTCAAATGTAGGACCGCTTATTTCATCTGATGAATTATCTGCATTTGGGGCAGATTCCCAGCTATTTGCAAACACAAGCGATTGGACTGTGTTGGTTACACTTAATGTTGGGGTATCTGCTACTGCTGTGGTGTTTATTGTCATTGTATTTGGCGTTTGGTCTGTATCTACACCTCCATTTGTTGTTCCGCCATCATCAACCACTTGGAATGTAAACGATGTGGTTCCGCTTGCATTTATTCCGTCATAGAATTTCAAGTATCCTGCATTTATATCTCCAACAGATACAGTTCCTCCTGCATTTACAGATTCTCCTGAATCAACCACGCCGTCATTATCGCTATCAATATATAGCGTTCCGTTTGACGGTAGTGTTGCGATATGCACTCCACTTAAGCTATTGTTATCAACATCGCTAAATCCAAAGTCACTCGCACTAAATGTATAGCTTGTGTCCTCATTATGGCTTACAGTTTTGTCTGTACCGCTTGGAGCATCGTTCACAGGGCTAACCGTTACCGTTACTGTTGCGGTCTCTGTTACTCCTCCGCTTGTTACGGTATAAGTATAGCTGTCCGTTCCGTTAAAGTCAGGATCCGGTGTATAGGTAATAGTATTATCAGGATTGATCGTAACTGTTCCGTTTGCCCCTTGGGTCACAGAGGAAACATGTGCATTTGGATCAGAGAAACCGTCATTAGCAAGAACATTTGTTGTAACAGGCGTGTCTTCGTTGGTCGTATCTGTGTCGTCAGCAATATCAGTAACAGGGTTAACCGTTACGCTAACGGTTGCCGTTTCTGTAACTCCGCCGCTTGTGACGGTATATGTATATGAATCAGTACCGTACCAGTTCGCATCAGGA
>JACXUO010000034.1 GCA_014763885.1 Campylobacterales bacterium | reverse complement strand
TAGGTTACCCTCAGCTTGCCTGATACAAGCACCATCCGTTCAGCAGAGGTATGCCAGTGATGCGGGATAGCGTAATCTGCCGGTACTTTAAAAAATACATCGAGATTCTCTTTTTCCGGATCACCATGCAGTACAGCGATCTGGCATCCTTCCGGCATAAAAGCCGGACATGGTCCCCACTTTAACGCACTGTCCTCATAAGAAAATGCAAGAGCAGTTTCATCCGCAGCGCCTGCACTTACCGTCATGAGAGCAGAAGCCAATAGACCCAACACTGTTTTTCTCAACATGATATCACTCCTTTTGGTTTGTGCTCTTTTATTCTTATGTATACCCAATATCTGTGCAGGCAGCGTGTAGGGGGTAGTCTGTATCGGGAAATGAATTGCCTTTACGTTATAATTCATCAACTACAACACACAAGTATTGCCCATGAAAAAAGAAAACTATATCGGTATCATGTCAGGAACCTCTATGGACGGCATAGACGTCGTCCTCTGCCGGATCGACAGGTATGAGTGTCAACTGATCCATGCTTCAGAGTACCCCTTCCCGCCTGCCCTGAAAGAGAGAGTACTGCAGACCATCAACGGCAAAACCACTCTGACGCAAGTCGGGAGGCTCCATATAGAGTTGGCGATCCTCTTTGCTGATGCGGTCAACGATTTTGTGGAAACCTATGAGATAGACTCCAAAACCGTGACAGCGATCGGCTCACACGGTCAGACGCTTTGGCATGAACCAAACGGCGAATATCCTTTTAGTATGCAACTGGGTGATCCCAGTACACTGACAGCGCGTACACGTATTCCCGTAGTGGCTGATTTCAGGGCCAAAGATATCGCTTTGGGCGGGCAGGGGGCACCTCTGGCACCGGCATTTCACCAGTTTTTGTTCCGTGAGGTAAGTGAGAGTATCGCCGTGGTCAATATCGGCGGCATGGCCAATATCACGATACCGGGCAAAGCACTGACAGGATATGATACAGGACCGGGAAATGTGCTGATGGACCTGTGGTGCAAAGCACATACCGGAGAGAGCTATGACAAGGACGGATCATGGGCCAGAACAGGGAAGGTCAACTTCACGCTGCTTGAAAAAATGCTCGAAGAGCGTTACTTTCATCAACCCCATCCAAAAAGTACGGGAAGAGAAAAGTTCAACAAGGAGTGGATCAGCCGGTTTGTAGAAGAAGAGAGACTCAAGAGCGAAGATATGCAGCGCACGCTTCTTGAACTCACCGCAGTCACGATCTGCAATGAACTCCTCAGGTTTCAAAGAGATATCGCCGTACTCAGCGGCGGGGGAGCAAAGAACCCTTTCCTTGTCGAACGTATCAAGGCAGTGATGCCGAACATCACAGTCATCATCGCAGAGAATGCGGATATGCTTGAAGCGATGATGATGGCCTGGCTCGCCTACAAACGGATCCACAATGAACATATCAGCCTCAAAGATGTTACCGGTGCAAGAGAAAACGGTATCCTCGGAGGGGTCTATAGATAATTCGCCGCCCCATGCTTGACAGGGGTATCAAAACGTGGCATACTGCCCAAACCATAGATTCCCGCTTTGGGGGAGAAGTACAAAGGAAATGACCGAGATGGAAAAAATAGAAGCGTGGCTGGAGGATATCTGCTGTGAGGGGAGGCTTGAGCCGGCATCGAGTGATGCCAGCTTCCGAAGATACTACCGTCTCAATGACGGGATCCAAAGCAGTATCATTATGGATGCCTCGCTGCAAAAAGAGTCTGTCGAACCCTTTGTGGATATCGCTTTCCGCCTCAGGGATGTGAAGGTCAAGGTCCCCAAGATACTTGTACAGAACCGTGAAGAGGGGTTTTTGATGCTTGAGGATATGGGCAGCAGGCACCTGCTTGAAACGATCGATGCGGGTAACTTCCTGCACTTTTATGACAAGGCAATCGATACGATCGTCCGAATGCAGGGTGCCGTAACAGAAGGACTTCCCCAATATGATGCGTCGTTCCTGCGTGCCGAGATGGAGCTGATGCAGGAGTGGTACCTGGAGAAATATCTGGGCAAAACTTTGAGCGAGGAGGAGCAGGAGAGCCTTGATAAGATATTAAATAATATCACAAACGAGGTCCTGGCTCAGCCACAGGGTTATTTCGTGCACAGGGACTTTCACTCACGCAATCTCATGCTCAGCCCGCATGATGAGATCATCGTCATCGACTTCCAGGATGCAAGGGTAGGGGCTGTCACCTATGACCTCGTCTCGCTACTCCGTGACTGCTATGTCTCCTTTGATCCCCGAAAGATCGAACAGCTGGCACTCAGTTTCCGAGACAAACGGGGGCTGGATGTCGATGATGCAACCTTTATACGGTGGTTTGATTTCATGGGATTGCAGCGCCATATCAAGGTACTGGGTATCTTCAGCCGTCTTGCTCTCCGTGACGGCAAAGAGGGGTATCTCAAAGATATACCGCTGACTTTAAAGTATGTGCTGGATGTGGCAGGCAAATATGAAGAGACCAAAGGGCTTGTGGATATCCTCACTCAAAAATAAAATAGTGAATGAAGCAAGAGGCACATGCAGATTGTTTAACAAAGTATACGCTTCTTACCAAGGAGAAGAAAATATGAAAGCAATGATCCTGGCAGCGGGTTTGGGCACCCGTATGCGTCCGCTTACAGATACAACCCCAAAACCGCTGCTTGAAGTGGGTGGAATACCTCTTATCGTATGGCATATCGAGCGTCTGGTGCATGAAGGGATCACCGATATCGTGATCAACATCGCTCATCTTGGCTACCAGATCCCTGAAGCACTGGGTGACGGGAGCGAATGGGGTGCGAAGATCACCTACTCGGATGAACAGGATGAGGGACCGCTTGAGAGTGCAGGGGGGATCATCAAGGCGCTGCCGCTTTTAGGGGATAAGCCTTTTCTGGTCGTCAATGGTGATATCTGGTGCGATTATGAGTTTGACCATATCATCAGTCTGGCCGAAAATACACTGGCCCATCTCATCCTCGTACCCAACCCCGCACACAACCCCGAAGGAGATTTTGGTCTTGATGGGATGAAAGTGGTTGATACAAAAGAGTATACCTTCTCAGGCATTGGGTACTATTCGCCCACACTCTTTGAGGGGCTCCCTTATGGCAAAGCACCGCTTGCTCCGCTCCTGAGAAAAGCGATCAGGGAAGGCAAAGTGACAGGGGAACTCTATGAGGGGGAGTGGTTGGATATCGGTACACCCGAACGCCTTGAACTCCTGAATGCCGAGCTTTTCAGCAGAAGTTAATACCTTATTTTAAGAGTTGACCAGCCAGATATCCGCTGGAGAATGACCACTGCAGGTTATACCCGCCGCATGGGCCATCCAGGTTCATCACTTCGCCGCAGAAGTAGAGTCCATGCAGTTTGCGGCTCTGCATCGTGTAGGGGTCGATATCCTTGAGACTGATACCGCCGCGTGTGATCATCGCCATCTTAAAACCGTCATGCCCCGTTACCGTCAGCGGTGTCCACGCCAGAAGCTTGAAAAGTTTGTCTCTTGCAGCCCCATTTTGCTTTGAAAGTGCAAGCTCGGGAACGATCTCCGCCATTTTGCAGAGTTCCAGACTTACCGACCCGGGCAGAAGTGTTTTGAGAAGATCGAGTGTGTTCTGATGGGGATTTTTCTCCAGTGCTTTTTTGAAGTGGGCGCGTATCTCCTCTTCGTTCATCCCTTTGGTGAGATTCATCAAAAGCGGTACCTCCTCAAACTTTTTCAAAAGCGGAGTGATCTCGCGGGAGAAATCCAGCACGACCGGGCCCCGTATACCGTTTTTGGTAAAGATGAGATCACCTGTGGCTTTAAGTTTTGTATATTTTTTCAACGCTACATGCATCGTCACTTTGGCGATCGTATCTGCCCTGCATTCAGAAACCCAGCTCTCTTTGGTTTTCAGTGGCATCATCGCTGGGTAGAGCTCTGTAACCTTGTGTCCTGTAGACTCTGCCAGAAGATAGCCATCCCCCTCGGCACCCAGCATCGGATATCCCATACCGCCTGTAGCGACGATCACGTGCGGTGCGAGATAGAGTCTATTCTGTGTCCGCACCCCCTTTACTTTTACTCCGTCATGCTCAAGTGTTTCAACCTTCTCTCCACATCTGACCTCCACCCCGACGCGCTCCATTTCGCTTTTCAGTGCGCTGATAATCGTCGTAGAGCTATGGGTCACAGGGAAAACCCTGAAACCATCGGGGGCATGGCTTTCTACACCGATCTCCTTGAAAAAACTGATCAGGGAGTGATGGTCAAAACGCTCCAAAGCAGGCATCATAAAACGTCCATCCCGTCCGAAATGCTGCATAAAGGTTTCATTATCCAGTGTATTGGTCAGGTTGCAGCGCCCGCCGCCTGTTGCCTTGAGCTTGGCACCTATCTGGGAGAGCTTCTCCAGAAGCAGTACTTTTTTCCCGTCCCGTGCAGCGGTAACCGCAGCGATCATCCCCGCTGCACCCGAACCGATAACGATAAGATCGTAAGAGAGTGGCACGATAAAAATCCTTCAAAAGTATTACCGGAATGATACCGAAAAGTTCTGTATGCGGCTCTTTATCTTATCTGCTTTTTAAGGATAAGAAACTATAATAAATGGAATCTCATATCAAAAGGAGCAACCCATGAGAAAGTATATTTTGATCACCTCGATGTTGGTTTCAAGCAGCTTTGGAGCTGACCTCTCCCAGGTTTCGACAGAAGAGCTCGCAAATGAAATGCAAAAGCGTATGCAGACCATGACGCCCCAGGAGCGTCAACAATATAGAGGGTCTGGTATGATGGGCATGGGTAAGTGCGGAGAGAGCAGGATGGGGGGAATGGGCTCTGGAAGAATGATGCAGATGCCGAAGTTCTCTGACTATGATCTCAACCAGGATGGAGCGATTACTGAAGAAGAGTTCAAAGAAGCACGTAAAAAACGTATGGAGAAACGTGCTGCAGAAGGCAGAATGCTTAGAAATGCAGAAAATGCACCCTCTTTCTCGGATATCGATACCAATCATGATGGAAAAATCGACCAGGCGGAGTTTCAGGCGCACCAGCAAAAAATGCAGAACCAGAAGTGCGGCAGCGGACAAAAAGGGAAAATGGGAAAATGCGGTAGATGATCTTTCCCAACTTTGTTATATATATATTAATGTAAGTAAATCCATCGTATAAGGCACATATTTGAAATTTACAAATCAGACCCTGCAAGAAATTCTTGCAGAGTTAAAGCAGGAGATCACATCTTTGCAGCCGGGTGATGTGATCTCATTTGATGTACTTGATCCTGATGAAGGCGGTCAGTACGCCGGAGAAAAAGTTGTTATTGAAGGAAAGGAATATCTTTATCACGGATATAAAAGCTGGACAGACCTTGCCCAACTGCTGCACTGCAAGATGCTGACCCCGCAGAGCAGCACTTTCCCTTTTATTACGTTACATTTTGAGAAACTACAGAGAGATACGTTTCATGATTCCGGTCAAGAAGACAAAAAAGAGAAATACGGGACTGATTCGCTCTTTTTCCATATCAATAAAATGGAAGAGCCTGCATTTCTCTACTACTATCTTCAGGCATTGGATAATGCCAAAGTGGAAGAAAAAAAGCGCATCTTGAATCTGGGTATCAACCGGGGCGATGAGTTTCAGACGATCAAAGCATATCTGGATAACGATACCTATCAAAAGATCGGATTTGTGGGGATCGATCATTCCGAGAGTGCCATCGCTTATGCCGGATCCCTGTTTCCCGAGGAGAATGTAACGCTGCTTGCAGAAGATATCAATGCACTGGATAGTTTGGATCTTGGAAAATTTGATCTGATCATCTCGATCGGTACCCTTCAAAGCCCTTCGATCCGCTTCAAGCCTTTTCTGATGGACCTGGTACAAAACTACCTGGAGAAAGAGCAGGGAGCTTTGATCCTGGGTTTCCCCAACTGCAGGTGGATCGGAGGAGAAATGCTCTACGGCGCCAAGGCCCCCAACTATAAAATGAGTGAGCTCTCTCTGCTCTTTAATGATGTGATCTTTGCGAAAAAATATTTACAACAGCATAAGTTTCGGGTAACATTAACCGGTAAGGAGTATATTTTCCTTACCGCAACAAGTATTACACCAAAAACAAAAGATTAAATTTTATTTTAAGAATGAATACTTATAATTTCAATAAGTAAAATTTATTACTAAAAAGGACTAACCAATGAAATTATCACCCCTGTTACTCTCCACACTTCTTGCAGCCTCATTAAATGCGGGAGATCAAAATCTTTCCGCTGAGCCAAAAAGCATTAAGATGGAAGGAGTCAGCTATATCAAGAAACTTGGCGAGACACTTAAAGTCGAGCTTCAGCAACATATGAAAGCTGACCCTACAGGTGTTGCTGCTTTTGGTTTTTGTACTGCAAAAGCTGCCGAGATCACTGAAGAGGTGAACAAAGCGCTTCCTGCCCATGCAACAGTAAGAAGAACAGCACTGAAAACACGTAATGAAAACAACAACCCGGATGCGACAGACAAAGAAGTCATGGAAAGCTATGTCAAAGCGATCGAAGAGAAGACGTTTGACCCGAAAAACGATATCAAAATTGTAGAAGAGGGCAACACAACCAGAGTCTATAAGCCGCTGCTTACTGCCGGTGTCTGTCTCAAGTGCCATGGACAGAATATGAGCAACGAGATCAAGGATATGATCGCGGTAAGCTACCCTAAAGATCAGGCGGTAGATTTCAAAGAGGGTGACCTCAGAGGTGTCATCGTAGCAGAGATCAAAAAATCTGCTGAAAAATAAGGGAGAACCCCTTATTTTATATTTTAAAATATTACTTTTTTGCGGTCATCAAAAATACCGTAAAATCTCCATGGGGTTTCTGAATCGTACTCGCAGTTGAGAAGGTCACGTCACTGAACCCTGCTTCCATTGCATACTCTGCAAGCTTATGCCGGTCAAATCCGAAATGAAATACCCCGTTGTTATCGCTGTGGAAACTGCCATCTTCACTGTCAAGGTCTGCCAATGCGATAAATCCTCCCTCTTTTACCATCCGATTCAGCTTTTTGAGCAGAGCAGGGATATCCTCTATATGGTGGATCGTCATGGATGAGATCACTCCGTCATAAGAATCAGGTTCATCATATTGAACAATATCAATATATTTCACCTCTGTTTTACAGGCAAATTCGTCACATTTACTCTCGAATTCCTTTAACATAGAGGGGGAGCTGTCCACAGCTACGATCTTGCCGACAAAAGGGGCGATAAAATAGCTCAAGAGACCGGTTCCTGCACCCAGATCCATAACCTGCATTGACTTCCCAAGTTTAATATTTTTTACTATAAGATCACCAATCGCCTTCGCGTTCTGGACGCGCCTGCTGCTCATATCCCATGATTTTGATTTATGTGCAAAAAGATCTTTATTTTCCATAGTTACTCCTTAATATTTATTAGTATATATTTAAAACAGGGTGCTTTGTTTCTCTATTTTTATGTTGTCCCAGAAGAGATCAACGTGTTTTTCAAACATAGACACTACCGAAGAGGTCGATTTTTTGTCTAATTTTAGCAAAGAAACCTGCATTTGGTAGAAAAAGAGGGGTGAAAAGAACTCATTCGCCAATAACAGGGGATCTCCGGACTTGATCATCTCATTTTGCATCATAGAGAAGAAGAGTCCTGAGAGCTTTTTGACATTTTCCTGGTAGAAATGCTCATTGTAGATCTCCCTGATACGCTCGTTTCTGTATATCTCCTGCATCAAAAGCTTGAAAAGCGCTTCATTTTGCCCGTCAAAGCTTATAAGCTTAAAAGTAGTGGCAATACTCATAAGAAGTGTTTTTCCCTGTTTATGAAGCTCCTGGGTATCTTTATCGGCAAATATCTGCACAATGGCTGAAGAGGTTAACTCCGAGACCAGCGTTTCCAGTATCTCATCTTTGTTTTTGAAATGGTTATAGAGGGCGCTTTGCTTGACACCCATCGCTCCGGCGATATCTCTTACCGTTGTTGCTTTAAATCCTTTGGAGGAGAAGAGTTTCAGTGATGTTTTGAGTATTTTACTCTTGGTGCTGTTGCCTCGTAGTGGGGCGGAATTGACGTTCTGCTCGGACATTGTGACTCCTTTGAACAGCATTATAGTGAACAATTGTTCATTTGTCAAGGAGGGTGGATTCTACGGATATGAACGTTTGTTCATATTTAAAATTATCACTCTCTTTTTAAGTGAACAACTGTTCATATTATATTATCCTGCATCTCCACATTAATGAACAAATGTTCATTTTATTGACTGCAAAGCCCCCTAGTACGGTACCCAGAAGGATTCTGTGCTTTTTAATTATTGTTTTTCAGTATACGCTTCTCACAATGAGAACACCTCTGACAGGACAGAACTCCTCCGTGCGCTTTATCGATGCTGTTATATCTCGAACCGTAAAAATCCCGTTCTAATATTTTTAAATATAATACATTCTCTTCTGTCTATTTATAGGAAATAGATTAAAGAAAAATATTATCATCTAATAAAATCTATCTTTAAGTATCAATTACTTAGAATATAAAAAATCATTTACAAAGGTTACCTATGAAAATTTTTCTCGTCTCTCTTCTTTGTTCCGTTGCTTCTTTGGCAATCGAACCGCTGATCAACACCTCATGGCTGCAACAAAATATCGATAACAAAAATCTCAGAATCGTAGAGATCTCTGACAAAAATAGTTATGCGTCAGGTCATATCAAATATGCGCTCCATACCACGATCGATCAATGGAGGGTGGATAATGGCACGTTTATCACTATCAGAAATGAAAAGGAGATCCAGGAAGCGATCCAGAGTTTAGGTATTGATGCTGCTACAGAAGTCGTACTTTATGCGGATATCAAGACACCAAAAGATTTCCTCAAGGCAAGTTATATTTTCTGGGCACTCAACTATCACGGGATCGAGAATGTGGCGCTTTTGGATGGCGGCAAACAGGCATGGGTAAAAGAGGGCGCTCCACTCGACAAGCGTCTGCCGCAAATCGCTGCCAGCAACTATCAGGTAAAAACAAACCCGGCACTGATCGCCGATAGAATCTATGTCAAGGAGCATATCGGGAAACTGCCTATGCTTGATGCGCGTCCAAGTGACAAATACCTGGGGATCACTCCGACAGCTACGGTAAAAAGAGACGGACATATCAAGGGAGCGATGAGCTACTCATGGAACTATTCAGTGGAAGATGACTATAGACTGAAAGATCCAAAAAAGCTGGAAACGCTTTTTGTCAAGGGATACAGACTTCCAAAAGAGAATGAAGTGCTTGTCTATTGTACCGGCGGACTTGAAACATCATTTAACTATTATGTGTTAAGCGGTCTTCTCGGTTACAAACAGGTAAGACTCTATGATGCTTCAATGAAAGAGTGGGGAAATCGTGAAGATACCCCGATGGTCCAATACGCCTATGAGGTATTTGAAAAGTAGGCTCCTTTGCGGGAGCCTGCCATTGATAGCAACTTATCATTTTTACTTCTTTATTTTCATCTTACTCATTTTTTTTGATCTTCTATAATGTTAAAATTATCCACCCATTGTATGCCAAAAGAGCATTTCCATTTATTTAATATATTTTATATTATGTTAACCAATCTATATTTTTTACCTGTCTTCATTCTGATTTTAGATGATTCAAAGAATCCTATGCGAATAACTGCTTGGTTACGTTTGCCAGCTCTTTGAGCTTTTTGCGTGTAAGCTCATCTGTCGGTTTCTGTCTGATCTTCTCTACCATTCCGATAAGCTGGTCATAGCTTTTAAAGTCCAACTTCTGTTTATGCAGTGCCGCCTGACTCAGATATGCCAACACTTCATCCCT
Source organism: Campylobacterales bacterium (assembly GCA_014763885.1). Taxonomy (GTDB): domain Bacteria; phylum Campylobacterota; class Campylobacteria; order Campylobacterales; family Sulfurovaceae; genus Sulfurovum. The sequence goes on along the minus strand of JACXUO010000034.1, from coordinate 9,277 downwards.
GGTCACGATATCATGATTTTCAAGCATGTGCATCATCATTGCCAGCAGAGTGTTCTCTTCTTCACTGACAAGTTCTGAAGCGATAAGCTCCGCAGCATCTTCTTCCAATCCACGGTTATGCAGGATCTTTGCGATACTGGATACGACGGAAGGATGGTAGACCTTGCTGTAACCTATCCTGCTGCGTTCTGTACTTTCACCCATCACGGGAGTCAGTGCCAACCCGGTGATGATCAGTGTGACCGTGATAAAGTTTTGTGTATGCATGTTGATTCCTTTGAAGGCGATACCCTTTTCTATATCATAGGTAAAAAAGATTAACAGACGATAAAATATACGGAATCAAAAAGAAGAAAAGAAGATATATTTTCCAAGCCCTATAAAGGGCTTGAAGTAGAATCACTAGAATTTATAAGTAAATCCTGCTGTCCAGATAGCTGATCTGGAATCACCTTCTCTCCAGTTATCACTTTCTGTAAACCCGTTGCTGTTAAAGATATAGTCTACAAAAAGATCAACTTGATCCATGACTTCATAACTAGCTCCAAGACCAAGTGCAAAACCTAAATCTGTATGTTTGCTTCCACCCTCTGGAGTGAAGTCAGCTGTTGCCTCAACGAGACCAAGTAGTGCATATGGAGTAAATTTACCTACCGGGTACATTCCTTTGGCAAAAACACCCAATGTAGTGAAGTCCATTTCATCATACTCTGAATAATCAGATGAACCATGGTCATGGTCAGTAGCCTCACCTACATTTGATGTATATCTTGCTTCTAGCGCAACATTTTCATTAAACTGATAACCTGCGATCAATGTCGCACCATTCCAGTCAACATCACTTGCCAGAATTCACTGAAATGTGTTTCAAATGCTTTGAGTCTGAGCCTTAGCGCATCCAGGATAATCTCTGACTTGCACAAAAAGAAGAAAACTCTCGGTGAGTACGGCTTGTGCTTGATCGCGATGACATGTCTGTACTGATCCTTCAGCGAAGCGAGCAGCGTCCCTATCTGTTCGTCATGGGAAAAACAGCGGCTTAAATGCTGATAGACGATACAGATTTCAAGATAGGGAAGTCTGTAAAAATAGCTCACTTCGTCAGCAAAGATATATTTATGAGGGTAGACTTTCTGCCGGTAGTGATCATTCAGAGTTAGATACTCGAAAGACTTCTCTACCCTATTGCACTTGAGCGCCATGCCGTTATCGGGAGCAACGGCTACGATCTGTGATTTTGAAGCGAAAGTGAGTGCATCGTTGAGCCAGAGGTACCTGTCTTCCAGCGCTTTGGGGACTTCTTTATAGTAGAAGGTCGCATTTTTCAGCAGCTTCATCTCCTCGAGTTCGGTCACTTCACGCTTGTCGCGCATCAGTATATCCATCAGCGAGTACTCCAGGTACTCGTCGCATCCCATCATACGCTCAAAGTAGTCGATATGTCTGCCGTCATTGTTCTGCTCATCCGCCCCCTGATGCATGAACCAGATCTGCGCCAGTGCCTTTCCGTCAAGCGGACTCTCCTGATGGTTGAAGAGGTAACGAAAAAGCTGGAACTTTCCGAAGTCCCCTACGTCGGCCACATATCTGTCCTGCACCTAAACCACCCTAGTCTGCCGTGGCTTTATGAATGGTTGATTTTGTATTTTTCCATGCGGATTTGCTGTCACTTTTGATGCCTGACCATGTTTTTGAACAACCGCTGAATACGCCAACGATAAAAAGTGCCAGCATAGTTAACATCAGTCTATTCATCATCGATCTCCTCTTGATTTTTTGACGTATTATAGCGTATCACTCTCTTCTGTTGCAGGCGCAGCGCCTTTTGGAGGTTTTACTTCCGCCCTGCTGATGATCTCGATATAGCACTCCGGCCACCCTGCTTTGGAAACCTTGTCCAGTCCTTCGATGATACCGTTGAATGTCACACTCTCCGCACTCTGGGCATTCTCCCCGAATTTGCAGTCAAAGTTCCAGAACATCTTCTCTTCATCGGGAAGTTTTTTTCCGCGCTCTCTTTTTGTATATTTTCTTATCTCGTGTTTGATCGCTTCTATGATACGGTCCGGATGTCGTTTCCCGTCTTGCAGTTTGAATATTTTTTTCATGCTCTCTCTCCTCTGTTACTCTTACGATTTCTATTTCGGCTATTGCCTCTTTTTCCCTCTTTACTATCACTGTCCTCTTTTTTGTCAGAACGGTTGGAACGGGACCTGCTTTGATTCTGTCCGCGTTTTGATTGTTGCGCTCTGCCTTTTTGTATCGGTTCAGCTTTGATATTGGGGTCCGGCGCAAAAGCGGGGATATCCACTTTTTTGATTGTTTTTTTGATCAGCTTTTCTATATTTGCCAAAAGGTCCAGCTCATCGACACAGACCAAAGAAACCGCCTCCCCGACATTGCCCGCACGCCCTGTTCTGCCGATACGGTGGACATAATCCTCCGGGACATTGGGAAGTTCGAAGTTGACCACATGGGGCAGCTGGTCGATATCGATTCCTCTCGCTGCGATATCCGTAGCAACAAGCACCTGGATCTCTTTTGCCTTGAAGCTTGCCAGGGCTTTGGTTCTTGCTCCCTGGCTCTTGTTGCCATGGATCGCTGCAGCCTTGATACCTGACTCTTCAAGCTGTTTGGTCAGTCTATTCGCACCGTGTTTTGTGCGGGTAAAGACCAGTACCTGTTCCCACTTCTTCGTTTTGATCAGCTCGGAAAGCAGTTCTCTTTTACGGTGTTTATCCACAAAGTGCACCACCTGTGCGATCTGTTCACCCGTACTGTTCTCGCGTGCCACCTCTACAACTGCGGGATCTTTAAGCAGTGAAGAGGCAAGTTTTTTGATCTCGGGAGAAAATGTCGCCGAGAAAAGAAGCGTCTGTCTCTCTTTCGGCATCAGTTTCATCAGGCGTTTGATATCATTGATAAACCCCATATCCAGCATACGGTCCGCTTCATCCAGTATCAGACACTCGAGTTTGGAAAAGTCTATCCCTTTTTGTCCGGCGATATCCAGCAGCCTTCCCGGTGTGGCGATCACGATATCCACCCCTTTACGTATCGCGGCAAACTGCGGGTTGATCCCTACTCCGCCATAGATGACCGCAGTGCGGCAGGGAAGATACTTGCCGTAGGTTTTGACAGACTCATGGACCTGTATGGCCAATTCGCGTGTGGGAGTCAGCACCAGTGCCCTGATCTGATATTTATTCATATCAGGATTGCTTTGGCTGAGTAGTTCAAGAATCGGCAGTGTAAATCCCGCGGTCTTGCCTGTACCGGTCTGAGCAGCAGCAAGGAGATCCCTCTTTTGGATGATCAGCGCAATCGCCTGTGCCTGTATCGGAGTAGGTTTTGTATATCCTGTCTCTTTTACAGCTTTAAGTAGTGGTTGGGAGAGTCCCAGGGTAGAAAATGACATTCAGTGTCGCCTTTTTTCGGGCATTGCCCATAGAGTGGCGCGATTATAGCATAAGTTTTCAACTGCGCTGCCATTTTCCTTCATCCGTGCATGTCAAGGCTGACCTGCATCGTAAAAAATATGACGATTTGACATATTTTAAAACAGATCGTAAAATATTATGTATCATCCGAATACCGGAAAAAAAGTCTATTGAAGGAGTCAAAGGTGGAAGGCAGTATGAAAATCAGCTATACCATTATGTGCAACAACGATGTCAATCTTGAGATCAAGCTCTCGGAGATCCTGGCGAATGAAAAAGTGGCAAAAATGATCAAAAGCGAGTTTGCCAAAGGACTCAGGAATCTTACCCTCACCTCAAATGATGAAGCTTCATTCTATATCAAAACAGAAAAAGAGGTCTATGAGTTCACTGTAAGCAAAAATGATTTTGCCGATATCCTTGTTTTGGCCGAAGAGGATGCACGCAAACATAAACGTATCAAAAAAGAGTGTGAAGGCGTAGAGTTGATCGATATCGTAACGTTAGACTAACCCATCTATGTTATACTTACCTGTTCTATTAATATTATGTACTAAGACTTCCTAATGGCCAAAAAAAAGAAAAAACACTTTATAAAACTCAACAATAAAATCAGAAACTATTTTCAGGGGCTCCCTTTTGACGAGGGTATCACGATGCTGGACGACAACAAGTTGATCGAACTCGTGATGCTTTTGGATATCCCCATGGTAAAACTTGAACGCGAGGAGATGATCAGGGCACTCAGACGAGTCTGGAGCGAAGAGGGGTACAAAACCCGCGAAGAGATTGTCTCCTACCTGACTCAGCCTCATAGGGCAGTACCCAAAGGGGGAAGTGCCCCTACCTATATCGACAAGGTGGAGAAGATACTGCAGCTGCTTGAAGGTGTGGATCATACCAAAAAGGAAGAGAACAAGATACTTGAATCCTTTATTGATGTCCGTTCTTCCAAGCTCACCAGAGAGAAGGTCATTGCCAAGCTGGGTTATCTGAGGCTCAAAGGGCGTTTACACACTTTGGAAAAAGCACTTGATGTAGAGTTTAACACGTTGAATGAAATGACATTCTATGAGAGTTTCACTTTCTGTCTGAAAGCGCATGACTTTACCAAAACATTGCTCTGTATTTCCGACCCCATCCCTCTGGAAACACTCTGGGAGAAGAGCGATGAAGAGATGATCGCACTGCTTACCGGGATAAAAGAGGAGGTCTACCAGGAGAAAAAAACTTCGATCGACAGCTTTCTTGCGCATCTCAAAACGTATCATCACCCTTACCTGACAGAAGAGCAGATGACCAAAGCATTGAAACGTATGGCCCCGGAAGAGAGCCTGTACCACGCACCCGTAGCGTTCGAAACCATCGAAAAAATATTAAAAGATATCAGTAAAAAGTACGATATTTTTGAGAGCACCGACCATATCATCATAGAAAAAGAGAAGAACTATGAGCTCTTTGGTACGACGCTCTACTATATGACCTCTGTATCCTACGAGAAGAAACTGCTCTACAGTCTGATCTGGCGGGGGGAAGAGCTGCCGGTAAAAGATGAGCTGAACGAAGTCAATGACAGACTCCTCGCCCACTTCAAACTGGCGGTTGAAGAGGTTTTCGAAGAGATGCGCCAAATGTGCGGTACCCTCAAGGTAGAGGATGAAGTCATCGAGGGGTTTATCGTGAGATATCTAGAGGCGCAGATCCTCTCATCGCGCACCCTGAAGGTCAAAGAGAAATCCAAACGCCGTATACTCTTTCACTTCGGGGAATACCTCAAACCCCTGCTTGCCAGACAGAAGCGTGAGGAACTCCTGGCAAAAACAATCCGTGATTTCAAAAGACTCTTCCCTCTTGCAAGGGAGTTGAAACGGAAGATCATCTTCCATGTGGGCCCCACCAACTCGGGGAAGACCTACAGTGCGCTCCAGGCACTCAAGGAGGCAGCAACCGGTTACTACCTGGCGCCACTCCGTCTGCTTGCGCTGGAAGGGTATGAAAACCTCAAAGCAGAGGGGGTGCATACTTCCCTGATCACGGGGGAAGAGGAGATCATTGACGAAGCTTCGACCCATATCTCCTCTACGATCGAGATGATGAACAGCAGTGTGGATGTTGACGTCTGTGTGATCGATGAGATCCAGATGATTGCAGACCGGGACAGAGGATGGGCATGGGCAAACGCACTCATCGGTGCACCGGCAAAAACCGTGATCCTCACAGGTTCTTCCGATGCGCTTGAAGCGGTGACCGAGATATGCGACTATCTTGAGGAGGAACTCGAAGTTAAACATTTTGAACGCAAAAACGAGCTGGTTGTTATGGATCAACCTACTTCCATCAAACAGATAGAAGCCAAAACCGCCATCGTCGCTTTTTCACGAAAAGAGGTGCTTGCTCTCAAACAGAGACTCAGTGAACGCTACCGTGTCTCTGTCGTATACGGGAACCTCTCGCCGGAAGTCAGACGTGAAGAGGCAAGACGTTTCCGGGAAGGAGAGAGCGATATCCTTGTGGCGACCGATGCGATCGCCATGGGGCTCAACCTCCCTATCAAGACGATCCTCTTTGCCAAAGACAACAAATTTGACGGCCTTCGAAGACGTGAACTGATGCCTACAGAGGTGAAGCAGATCTCCGGACGTGCAGGCCGATACGGTATCGAAGAAAAAGGATATGTAGGCGCACTCGATGAGTCGATACTCTATACGATAGAGGAGGCATTTCACGCTCCCCTGCCAGACCTGAAACTCCCCTTCAGCGTGATGGCAAGCCTGGAGCATGTCCTGCTGATCGGTGAGATACTGGAGACGGATAACATCCTCGAGATCCTGGGCTTCTTCGCAGATAATATGGAGTTTGAAGGACCGTTTGTCGCTGCCAATATCGATTCGATGCTGGAGATCGCAACCATCGTCAGCGAATACGAGCTGGACCTGAAAACACGCTACTATCTCTCCTGTGCACCCGCAAGCATCTCCTCACCCTATATAGAGTCGGTATTCCACCGCTATATCAGGCAGATTGAAGCAGGCAAAAAGGTACTCTATATCCCGCCGCGGGATCTTCCCGCCTTTGCACAGACCAACGATATGCTGCTCAATGCAGAGGACCGTGTCCGCGAGATATCGCTTTATCTCTGGCTCAGCTTCAAGTTCCCCGATCTCTTTGAAGATACCCAAAAAGCGATCGATGCAAGAGTTAGACTCAACCAGTTTATAGAGAAGTCCCTCCAAAGGGGAAGCTTCACCAAAACTTGTAGAAAATGCGGAAAAGTGCTAGACTTCTCTTACCGTTTTTCCATCTGTGACGAGTGTCACAGCAAAGGAAGCCGAGGCGGCTTTGGTGCACCAAAACGCAGCTCCTATGGGAGCCGTCGCAAAAAATCATAAGGAACAGAGGATGCAGAGCTCGCTTACAGAAGAACAACTGGAACTCATCGCACAAAAAGAGACATTGATAGAGCAGAAAGCCAGACTGCTTAGAGAGTATAAAAGCTACCAGAATGATCTTGAATTTGCCCAGGATGATTTTGAAAAATACCTGATTACGGCCAACAGGGAAAAACTGGCTGCACAGGTTAAGGCACTGGGCCAGAAGATCAGAGAGATTGAAAGCTGGGAAACCCAAGAAGCTCAAAAAGTATAAGACGATGGATAGAGACTTTCCGGAAACACCTTTTAGTTTAGTGCTTTCGGGCGGTGGTGCACTGGGGATTGCGCACCTGGGAGTACTTCATGACCTGGAGTCCAAAAAGATAAAGCCGCAGGAGATTATCGGTACCAGTATGGGCGGGATCATCGGCGCATGTGCGGCTATCGGACTGAGCGAAACAGAGATCTATGGATATATACGCAATTTTTCCGGATTGCGCAACTGGGTGAAGTTCTCATGGAACGGGAATGCTGTCGTCTCCAATGAGAAGATTGAACGCATCTTTGCCAATATCTTCGGAGAGAAGAAGATGTCTGACACGGTGATACCGCTCAAATTGATCGCCACCAATCTTCATACCGGCGAGAAAAGGGTTTTTGGCAGTTCTGATGACCTCCTGATCAAAGATGCACTGCTCTGTACGATGGCAATACCCGGGATCTTCGATGAGCATATGATAGACGATGTTGCCTATGCAGACGGATTTCTCTGCGAGAACCTTGGGATCAATGAGGCAAGTTACGGGACGATTCTGGCTGTCGATGCACTGGGAAAAAACTCGTTTTATCATCATCTTCCCGACAACTTTTTCAAAACCAATAATGTCCTGGAGATGTTTGAAAAATCCCTGAGACTGCTCATCTATAATCAGACACAGGCAAATCTTAGAACTATCGATAAAAATATTATTCTTCTTGAGCCTGATACTAAAAAATATAAAACCTACCATTTTCATAGAACTGCGGAGATAAGAGCCCTGGGGATGGGACTCCTATAACTTAACTTTTCTAAATCATTCTAGAGGGTTTCACTGCAAAAACTGCCCGGAAGCATCAGGCTTCCGTCACGGAATGGGGCACTCTGTGATAGGTCTTGTTCTTATCTTCCGGTTGACCGGAAGGCATCAACCTCGGTTTTTCCGGATCAGTTTCCCTTTTCTTTTCTATCGTTTTGGGCATTGCTTCTTTGGATGCGGGTGCTGGTTTCTGCACGCTTTTTTTCTTCTCTATCGTGACGACGATCATCCCCTTCTCTTCATCCATCTTCACGCTATGCGCATCCGCATCTGTGGGAAGACTCTGAGAACGCTGCATCACTGAGGTATAGCTTTGTTGTGACTCTATCCCCTGCTGTTGGGTCTTTGAACTGTGTGTCACTTTGGCTCTGAAGGTGAGGATGCCGTCTTTGACAGAGAGGTTGATCTCATTATCCTTATTGGCTTCTACTCCGGTATTATAGAGATAGTACGTTCCTTTATCGATAAACATACTCTTGTCGGATGGATTGAGCGAAGGGATATAAAACTGCGTATTGGGCTGACTGAGCTGCTGTGAGCGTTGCTGCATCCTCTGATGCATACGCTCAAAGACCTTGTCCATCTCTTTTTGCATCTCATACATCTCTTTAAAGAGATCATCGCCGAACGGATCGTCAAAGAAAGGGTCGCTTGCCTGCAGGGTCATGGCACCCAGTATCGGTAAAAGCAGGAATGAAATTTTGTTTTTTAACATCTGATACTCCTTACTGTTGTTAAAAAAATTATAAAAAAGTTAGGTTAATCTTTTTTAAATGACACGACACACGCTATAATAGCTCTAAAGCGTACAGCGTACAAAGGGAAACAGTGACAGAGCGTGGATTGGAGTATATCGTACTACTGGTTGTGGTCGCATCAGCTATCGTGCTGGTGGAGAAAAAGACACAGGCCAAGCTTTTTGAGTACCTTCCCTCTATCGTGATCCTCTACTTTACCATGATGCTGCTCTCTACAGTGGGGGTCTGGCAAAAGACGCCTGAGATCACCGCTGCCTATACGACACTCAAAGCCAACCTCCTTCCGGCCATGATCTTTCTGCTCCTTCTTTCGGTAGATATCCGTCATATCGCCAAACTCGGCAAAAAGATGATACTCACTTTCCTCCTGGCTTCACTCAGTATCGCCATAGGGTTTATCGCCATGTTCGCCATTTTTCATACCTACTTTGAGCCTGACTCATGGAGGGCGTTTGCAGCGCTCAGCGGTTCATGGATGGGCGGTACGGGCAATATGGTGGCGATACAGGGGGCACTGGATGTACCCGACAGCAAAATGGGGTATGCCCTGCTTATCGACTCTATCGACTATGCGGTATGGGTGATGATCCTCCTTGCCCTTGTACCCTTTGCAAAGCGGTTCAACCGCTGGA
>JACXUO010000107.1 GCA_014763885.1 Campylobacterales bacterium | reverse complement strand
CTCAAAGAGTGTGAATTTAGGTTCAATAATAGAGGTGAAGATTTATACAAATTATTGTTAAAAATCTTCAGAAAAGAACCTCTAAACTAGTCTAGCCCCCATCTTTTTGGCACAATATGTACAATCAGCAATGCTTGAGAGTTCAACACTGAATGCAGGTGCCGGTATTTATTACTACGATGGCGTAAAAGGCAACACAACTCCTTATGCAAAAGGTGCACTGGGCAACACTCTGGATGAGTATGGTTTTTATGCAAATGACTATGCGATCCTGGAAGGGTTTGGAGAGCTAAAGTTTAAAGATCTGCTTGGCAAGCCATTTACAGCGGCAGCATCAGTTGCATATAACGCTGCTGCAGATGACAACAACTTCGGGTATGAGATAGGATTTCAACTCGGTGACACCAAAACAATTGGCGATTGGAAAGTAGGTTATGCTTACACAGACATACAGGAAGATGCAGTATTTGGTGCACATAATGACTCAGATAACAATAATGGCGGTACGGCGGCTAAAGGTCATACGATTAAAGCAAAATACAAAATGGCAGACAATCTGGAAATTGGCGGACAATTCTTCTTTGATAAACTCTATGCAAGCAGAAGTGAAACGGGAACAGAGGCAGACTACGAGCGTGTACAGTTGGATGTCATTCTCAAATTCTAACCTCCTGTTTTTGCGTGAATCTCCTAAAGGTGGATAAAATGCCCACCTTTTTTATTTTATTTTTTACTTATCATGAATTGATAAAAAATGGTAACAAGTTTTAGTATATTTTATTTATACTTTCACTATTAAGCGTTTAGGGATAATTATGAACAATACAATCAAAGCACTGCTTGGTGCAGGTTTTGCTGTTGCGGTGGCTTTGTATGCCAACAGTATCATCGGACAGGCATCGCACGGGGGCTTCCTGGTGCTGGCAGCACTCTTTGGTGCCTATATGGCGATGAATATCGGTGCGAACGATGTGGCGAACAATGTGGGGCCTGCAGTGGGTGCAGGTGCGCTTACGATCGGCGGGGCGATCATCGTCGCTTCGATTTTCGAAGCATTGGGGGCACTTGTCGCCGGAGGTGATGTGGTCGGTACGATCAAAAAAGGGATTATCTCTCCGGATGCTTTCGGCAGCGACCCGATGGTCTTTGTCTATGCGATGAGTGCCGCGCTCCTGGCTGCCGCACTCTGGCTCAACCTGGCAACCTGGCTCAAAGCCCCGGTCTCCACGACACACTCTATCGTCGGCGGGGTGATGGGGGCAGGGATCGCAGCAGGCGGTTTTGCGATTGTCTCCTGGACTACCATGGGTACGATCGCTGCATCATGGGTGATCTCCCCGATACTTGGTGGTGTGATCGCCGCGATCTTCCTCTATATTATCAAATCACAGATTCTCTACAAAGCAGACCGTATAGGCGCTGCGAAGAGAGTGGTACCGATACTTGTGGCGGTGATGTCCGCGGCATTTATCACCTATCTGACGCTGAAGGGGTTCAAACATATCTGGGGTTCGGTCACGGAGATGTTGAGTTTCCTGCCCCAGACGAAGAAGCCGACATTTTCTATCGCGCTGATCTTTGGCCTGCTGGGCGGGGTGATTACCTTCCTGGTCGTGAAGCCGAGAGTGGCAAAGAAGGTAGCCGGCATGGATGACTCCAGGGAGGGGATCAACCTCCTTTTTACCATCCCGCTGATCTTTGCGGCGGCGATGCTCAGTTTCGCACACGGGGCAAATGACGTTGCCAATGCAGTGGGGCCGCTGGCAGCGGTCAATGACGCATTGACAAGCCTGAAAGTCTCCGAAAAGGCTGCCATCCCTCTATGGGTCATGGTGACAGGTGGGATCGGTATCTCTATCGGTCTGGCACTCTTCGGCCCAAGACTGATCCGTACGGTCGGTTCCGAGATCACCGAGCTTGACCAGATGAGGGCATTCTCCATCATGATGGCTGCAGCGATCACCGTCGTGATCGCTTCCCAGCTTGGGCTTCCTGTCTCTTCGACACATATTGCGGTGGGTGCCGTGTTCGGTGTCGGGTTCCTGAGAGAGTGGCTTGACAGCAAAAGTATGAGTGAAAAGCAGCAAAAACTTCAGGAAGAGACGGAAAAACACCATCAACTCAAAGAGGAACTGAAAGCCTATACCGGTGATGACTATAAACGGAAAGTAGAATTGATGGAGGCAGAGAAAAAACAGAAGAAAAAGGTCAAAGCGATCAAACGTGCGCTCAGGGAGAGCTACGTAAAGCGTGGAATGGTCAAGAAGATCGTTGCCGCATGGATCATTACTGTGCCAGCCGCAGCGGGCGTATCGTCGATCATCTTCTATGTGATCAGGGGGCTGGCTGCCTAAACTTCTTTCGCGGTACGCTCTCCATCGGCGTACCTCCATCTGCCCAAACGGCCCATTTTACCCATCCCCTCACGCTTCCGTAATCAAAATGTCATAAAATGAAAGGGTCTGGTAAACTTTAAGAACCAAAAAGGTATCTTAAAGTATGAGCAGAAGGGCATTCAACAAGTATTACAATCGTTCGCATATTTCAGAGGGTAA
>JACXUO010000106.1 GCA_014763885.1 Campylobacterales bacterium | reverse complement strand
TTTCAGTGTTGCAGATGGGGTGACCACCGTCACCTCATGCCCCTGATCCTTCAGTTCACAGGCGAGTTCATGCATCATCTTCGCCCCTACCTTGATACTGTCAGGCATATAGTCATCAATGATCAAACAGATACGCATCACTTAAAGTCCATAGTGTGAATAGTATTCAGAGTGTTCACTCATCCACTCTTTCATTTCGAGCAGCATCTTTTCATATTCAGGCCTTGGATGCGTGAAGTCATCCCTTGTGCATATCAGGCTTTTATCCACTTTATAGCCTTCGTAGGGTCTGATCTCGATCTCTTTATCCCAAACCTTTGCAAAGCGTTTCAAAAGCTCAAATTTTGAGATCTTTTCAGCCGGGCAAAGCTGGTAAAGTCCGGTAATATCCTGTTTGATAAACTCTACGGTCGCTTTTGCCAGTTCCAGGGTTGTCACGCCGGACCAAAATGCTTGTGTATACCCATTGATAGGACCTTCCTGCTTGAAGAACCAGTCAAGCAGACCCGCACCATTCGTTTTCAGTTCAGGACCTATGATAGAGGTTCTGATTGTAAGATCCTTCTCATTGATCACTTCGCCCAAAGCTTTTGATCTTGCATAGTTGTCATCGCCATCACGAAATGAATTTTCATCATATTGCCCATCTTTACCCGAAAAGACACAATCCGTACTGATATGGATCAGTTTATAACCAAGTGTATTTCCCAGCTTTGATAAAAAATTCGGCAAAAAACTATTCAGAAGGATCGCTGTGGATGGATCATTCTGCGACTGGGATACCAAAGCACCGATACAGTTGATCACATAGTCAGGTTTGATACGTTCAAGATAGGCTTTTAAAGCATTTGCATCGGTCACATCGATGACCTCATCAACATAATTGCCTGCTTGTCTTGCCACACCAAAGATTTCATACTCTCCGGTAAGATCAAGTACTTCAGCCATGATATGGCCAGCCATACCCTGCGAACCAAGTACTACTGCTTTTTTCTTGGGATTACTCATCTTAATACTCTTTCCAGACCGTACGTTTGATATAGTCTATATAGCTAACAATGATCCTTACCACTTTTTTGGAAACATTATCCGCCCGATAATCTTCTACCATATGCATCACTTCAGGGTTTTCTTCCCACTGTTTTGTGACGATCTCTATCGCATTCACGATATCATCGCTTTTGAGCCCCGACATGATCAGTGTACCTTCATCCATCCCTTCGGGACGTTCATGTGCCTGGCGGATCGTAATTGCGGGGAAGTTCAGGATAGAGGACTCCTCTGTGATCGTACCGCTATCCGATATCGCACAGTAGGCGTTCTTCTGCAAGGCAATGTAGTCAAAAAACCCCAAGGGCTTCATAAACTCAACAAGAGGGTTGAACGCTTTGGCATCCATCGCTTCAAGCTTCTTTCTTGTACGTGGATGCGTAGAGACGATGATACGTTTTCCGTATGTTTCGGCGATCTTGTTCAGTGACTCGAGCAGATCAGTAAAGTTCTGTTCCGAGTCGACATTCTCTTCCCTGTGTGTACTCACAATGAAGAAATCTTTTGGAGCCAATCCCAGACGTTCCAATACATCAGAGTTCTCGATCTCCTCTTTGTGGTGGTTAAGCACTTCAAGCATGGATGAGCCGGTTTTAATGACGGTTTCTGGCCTGATACCCTCGGCGATCAGATATCGACGGGCATGTTCTGTCAGTGTCATGTTGATGTCGCTGAGCTGGTCTACGATTTTTCGGTTGATCTCTTCGGGTACCCTTTGATCAAAACATCGATTCCCCGCTTCCATATGAAAAACCGGTATTTTGCGGCGTTTTGCAGAGATCACAGAAAGGCAGCTATTGGTATCCCCATAAAGCAGTACTGCATCGGGATTTACCTCAGCCATCAGTTCATCCGACTTTTTGATCACATTTGCTATCGTTTCCGCAGCATTTTCTCCCGCAGCATTGAGAAAATAGTCCGGTTTTTTGATCCCCATATCGTTGAAAAAAACCTCATTGAGTTCATAGTCATAGTTCTGTCCGCTATGCACAAGGATATGCTCTGTATACTTTTCAAGTTCTGCGATCACACGGCTGAGCTTGATGATCTCCGGCCGTGTCCCGACGATGGTCATAACCTTCTTCATCTTAATTAACCCCAAATTCTTTCAGGTCGTCCTGTATCTCACGAAGCTCCAGCAGCATCTCTTTCAACTCTGCTTCATCGAGTCTATGGGTATTGTGCGAATGGTACTCGTGTGCTTGTGTCACAACCTCTTCTCCTTCTTCAAAAAACTTGGAGTAGTTCAGGTCACGCGTATCGGCAGGGATGCGGTAGTAGTCCCCCATATCCACGGCTTTGACCATTTCTTCCTTGGTGAGCAGTGTCTCATAGAGTTTCTCCCCGTGGCGTGTCCCGATGATCCTGACTTTATGCTCCGGTCTGCCCAGCATATTTTTCAAGGTATGTGCCAGCAGCTCGATCGTCGCCGCCGGGGCTTTCTGGACGAAGATATCCCCGTTCGTTCCGTTCTCGAATGCGAAGAGTACCAGCTCGACCGCCTGATCGAGGCTCATCATGAAGCGCGTCATCGCAGGATCGGTGATCGTGATCTCCCGCCCTTTTCGGATCTGGTCGATAAAGAGC
>JACXUO010000105.1 GCA_014763885.1 Campylobacterales bacterium | reverse complement strand
AAACACTATGACAGACGGTACCTACACGGTACAGGCACGCGTCATCGATGCGGCAGGCAATGTGGGCAGTACTGATACCCAGAGTGTCGTGGTTGATACAGCAGTCCCTACCTCTGTGACGATGATTATCGAAGATGATGTTGCACCGATCATCGGAAATATTACCGATGGGAGCATTACTGATGACACGATGCCAACGATCAGCGGTAAAACAGAAGCCGGCGCAACCGTTACTATCAAAGATGGCACTGTCGTACTTGCTACTGTATTAGCAAATGCAAATGGCGATTATAGCTTTACACCGACGGCACCACTCAATGAAGGGCCACATGCTATCAGCGTGAGCGCTACTGATGCAGCAGGCAACAGTATTGACAGTGGAACAACCAATTTCACAGTCGATATCACAGCTCCGAACTCTGTTTCAGTGATTGTCACTGATAATGCCGGCCCGGTCACAGGGACTATCGGCAATAACGGTGTGACCGATGACACAACACCGACCATCAGCGGAACGACAGAAGCCGGAGCGACTGTCACCATCAAGGATGGCAACACCGTACTTGGTACGGTGGATGCGAAAAGTGATGGCACGTATACCTTTACACCGACGACACCACTGAGTGAAGGTACGCACACTATCAGCGCTACGGCTGCCGATGCAGCCGGCAACAGTGTCGACAGTACGACAACAACGATTGAGATAGACATAACAAGCCCGACGGCTACCATCACGATGGCTGATCCTGAACTGACGATCGGTGAAACTTCAACCGTCACGATCACATTTTCTGAACCGGTTGTCGGTTTTGCCAGCGCGGATGATGTAGCTGTGGAAAACGGGAGCCTTTCAAATATGACAACTACTGACGGCGGGAAAACCTGGACCGGTACATTCACGCCGACGGCAAACATCACAGACACAACGAATGTGATTACGTTAAACGATACCTATACGGATATTGCGGGCAATGCGGGAACCACCGCTTCTGCAGACTATACCATCGACACCACCCCTCCTCCGGTCATTGACCTCGGTGATGACGGCAAGCTGATCCATCCGGTATTTGTGGACGGTAAATACTACTACTATTGGGATAGAGACGGAGATGGCAAAGGCAAAACCGAAGGCGGTTCTGACTTTGAAGATGTATTTAGACATGATGATCAGGATGGAATTGCTGGACTTGACACAATATTTCAGTACGATGAGAACGGTAATCTAAGGCCGGACAATCTGGAAGACACCACCGACACCTACCGCTATGCGGAGCTGGGAGGATACCAGATAGCATTGCCTACATTTGGATCTGATACTGATGGGGTACAGAACGGAACCGAGATCGACAATAATCCCGAGGGTGAGATCAACCCCTATTATGATGACCTGGTGGCGATCTGGGATGCCTTTAACGGCGGCGAACAAACAATTGGCCAAACTGGTCCAGGTATACCGGAGGGATGGTCCGAAGGATTCTACTGGTCAGCCAGCCAATATCCTATCGGGGATAATCAGGACAATCACTATGCAATGGACCTTACCAATGGACTAGGCGGTACGAACGGGGACCATGATACCTACTGGGTCGCAGTAGAGGTAATATTTTAACAGTACCATTTCCGTCTCGGAAGAGGCGGAACCCGTTAAGCGCTTTCAGAACACTTTATCCATTTTTTCTCAAAAAAAACTATATATTTGGATTTTTTAATAATTTGGTTGTATAATGACCTGTATGCATGTTTGTATACAACAATACATTCACATAATAAAAGGATTTTTATGAACGGGTTGCTCGATACATTACACTTGGGAGATTTGCTAGGAAGCGTTGGAAATTTGGTCGGTACTGTTGCACATACTGTGGATACAGTTGCTACAGTTGGTGATGTTGTAGTTGACGATGTCGCGAATTTGGCTCTTTCTGTTGACCATATTTTGGATGTAACTACTTCAGTTGCTACAACAGCGATCACAGCGGATCTCGTAAATGTTCTATTGGTTGCAGATGCAGCAGTTGATAACACAACTGTGATTGTTGACAACCTTGTGAACGGTACAGTATTGCCAGCTGTAAACAATGTTGTTGGTTTGGTTGACTTTGCTGTCAACGACATGGTACTTGGTACTGTAGGGACTACACTTGGATTGGTTGACGGTGTCCTAGATACTACACTCGGTCTTGCTGGCGGTCTTGTTGGATCTGCAACAAGCGGTCTTATTGCTTAATCAGCCTTTACCCTCCTCTATCCAGGAGGGTATGTTCACCTTCGGATGAACGACTGAGCATAAAAACTTTATAAACGTAATGTAAGCAGCGGTTTTTGTATCATTTGGATAGTTATCCATTGAACATACAGGGGAAGAGGGGAATATGAGTTATCTCATCTACTTAGCATAGTGTATACTATTCACGTTTCAACACTGAAAGTTGCTAGAACAGCTCTCTAACAGAGAAAAATATAGCAGGTTGTCTGAGATTTTTTCTATAAAAACTTCAGCCAACTTTCTAAAAAATATCCGGGGGGGGATAAAAAATGAAAATTTCAATCGGCAGATCGGTACTAATCCTATTGGCAATGTTCGGCATGTTGGGGTGCGCCACACATACAAAAACAGTCCAGAAACAAGACATTGGTTTTACTGCTCCGGGTAACCTGAA
>JACXUO010000033.1 GCA_014763885.1 Campylobacterales bacterium | reverse complement strand
TTGATCCTGAATTTTATGAAAAACGAATCGGCTGGAATCAATGAAAAAGCTAAAAACTTTCATAGAATTCAGCTTTTTTTAACGTGGCAACTCCTGATGCGGAGTGTATACCGACAGATGAATGATCAGTGTTTTTCAAGTCCAGCGACAGCTGGTACCTCTGCCTTTACGTTATCATATAGCATCTCCATTCCCGATCAGAAGATCGGGAACAAGTCAAATAAAAAAGGAAGAGGGAATTAACGGGAATATTAATGAAATGTCATCAACAAATGAGGAGAATCTTCATCAATATATATCCCGGCATCTTCATATTGTGCCATATGATGTGCTGAAAGGGCAGAAGCAAAACCTGCAACAAAAAGTAGTGTCATTAACATTTTTTTCATTCTTTCTCCTCTACATACCGATCAGAAAATCAAGATCAAGATGACCTGAATTTGATGACATATTTCCACCTGCAGTATCTGATGGAGACATATGGTGTGCTGAAAGCGATGAAGCCAAACCTAAAATCAGAAACATAACCACTGTTATTTTTTTCATGTGTAATCCTTTCTTTTAAAGATAAGAAAGTATAAAGTGTGTTTGTTACCTGGATGTTACCTGAAAGAATGATTGATAAGAGAGTAGGACAATCAGAGAAGAAAATACTTCTCTGAAAAAATTTAGGCGCCGTGCGTCGCTACGAAGGCTTCATAGTCACCTTCAAAGTCGATCATCGTGCCGTCTTCGTTCAGTTTGATGATACGGTTTGCAAAGGCATCGATCAGCTCACGGTCATGCGTGACACAGATCACACCACCCTGGTAGCTGTGCAGTGCTTCACCCAGTGCGACGATCGCTTCCAGGTCGAGGTGGTTGTTCGGCTCATCCATCACAAGGAAGTTCGCACTGTCCATCATCATCTTGGAGAGCATCACACGGTGTTTCTCACCCCCTGAACAGGCATCGACCTTCTTCTTCTGCTCTTCGCCGCTGAAGAGCATACGGCCAAGCGTCTTACGGATCTCATCGATGTGCCATTTGGGGTCAAATCCCTGGATCCACTGTGGCAGTTCGATATCCCCGGTCACGATATCAGTCGTGTTCTGCGGGAAGTAGCTCGTAGAGATCGTCTGCCCCCAGTTATAGCTTCCGCTGTCAGCTTCGAGTTTGCCCATCAGGATCTCAAGCAGTGTTGTCTTACCTGCACCGTTGGAGCCGATCAAGGCAATCCTGTCACCCTTATTGACTTTGAAAGAGATGTTTTCAAGTACCTTCTCATCACCGTAACTCTTAGAGATATCTGCTACTTCAAGTACCTCGTTACCGATATCGCGGTGCGGCTTGAACATGATGGACGGATCGCGTCTCGAAGAGAGTTTGATCTCCTGGATATCAAGTTTATCCAGCTGTTTCTGACGGCTGGTAGCCTGTTTCGCTTTTGATGCGTTTGCCGAGAATCTTGCGATGAACTTCTCAAGCTCCTCTTTCTCTTTCATGGCTTTGTTTCTATCTGTCTCGGCCTGCTTAGCGATCAGGTTTGCCGCGATATACCAGTCATCATAGTTCCCCGTAAATTCACGGATATTCTGGAAATCCAGATCAAGGATATGCGTCACAACACCATTGAGGAAGTGTCTGTCGTGGGAGATCACGACCATCGTACCCTCATGGCGTTTGAGCTCCTCTTCAAGCCAACCGATTGTCTCGATATCGAGGTTGTTGGTAGGTTCATCGAGCAGAAGGATATCAGGCTTGAGGAAGAGTACCTGTGCAAGCAGGATCTTGAACTTGTCTCCGCCGGTGATCGAACTCATCAGGTCATCATGCTGGCTTGCCGGGAAGCCCAGTGCCTCAAGCAGTTTTTCGATATGGACATCTGACTCATAGGTCGGATCCTCGTCTGCACAGATCATCTCAAGTTCTGCCAGACGGTTATTGACCTCGTCACTCTCGAAATCACCCTCCATATAGAGTTTCTCTTTCTCTTTCTGCGCATCATAGAGCTTTTTGTTACCGTAAAGTACGGCATCTTTGAGCGTAAAATTTTCAAAGGCATACTGGTTCTGTCCAAGCACACCCAGTTTAAGTCCCGGCTGGATCTGTACTTCACCGTCACTCGGCTCTATCTCACCCGAGAGGATCTTTAAAAATGTCGATTTCCCTGCACCGTTGGCACCGATAAGGCCGTAGCGCTTACCTACATCCAGCGTGATATTGATCTTGTCAAATAGTACACGTTTTCCATAGCGTTGTGTTAAGTTGACTGTACTAAGCATCTATTTTTTCCTTACTATAAATAATCATTGGTCGAATTTTAACATAAAAAGTCAAGAAATCAATTCGATCACTTTTTCAAGGGGACGGCCGATCACCGCTTTTCCCTCTTTGATCACGACCGGTCTTTCGATCAACCTGGGGTTTGCTACCATTGCTTCGATCAGTTTTTCATCATCCGTCTCTTCTTCAAGATGCAACACTTTATAGAGATCTTCCTTGGTGCGCATCAACTCCCTCGGAGCGATTCCCAGCATCCTTAATACCTCTTTGAGCTCCTCTTTTGTCGGAGGTGTATCAAGATATTTGATCACCTCTGCATCGATCCCTTTCTCTTCAAGCAGCTTGAATGAGTCTCTTGACTTGCTGCATCTTGGATTGTGCCAGATTGTTACGTTTGCCATGTTATACCTTTATTTACTTTTATCTATGAATGAAGTGTGAGTATCTTCTGGTCCACACCCTTGATCACATCCATGTCTCTCTTCTCGTAGGAGATGTTTGAGAGCAGAAAACGCAATGCATTGAGCCTTGCGCGTTTTTTATCGTCTGCCTGCAGTTCTATCCACGGTACAATAAGCGTCCCGGAAAGATCAAACATCTTCTCCCGATACTTGACATAGGTCTCATAGGCATCATGTGACTTATAGTCAAGGTCGGAGAGTTTCCAGTTTTTGAGCGGATCTTTCTCCCTCTGTTTGATCCGTTTTGCCTGTGTCTCTTTTGTGATATTCAGATAAAATTTAAATACCATGACCCCGTCATCCACAAGCAGCTTCTCCACCTCGTTCACCTGCCGGTAGAAGAGGTCATGCTGCTCTTGGGTGCAAAAACCGAATACCTGTTCGATCCCTGCCCTGTTATACCACGACCTGTCGAAAAAAACAATCTCTCCCGCATTGGGCAGCTGTTTGATATGGCGCTGAAAATACCACTGCCCCAGCTCTTCGGAATTGGGCTTTGGAAGCGCCACAGAGCGCGTTTCTCTGGGATTGAGATAGGTGTTAAGCTCTTTGATCGTTGAGCTTTTTCCACCCATATCCATCCCTTCGAAGATCACCAGTAGACGCTTGTTGTTTTGAATGACCCACTGCTGCAGTTTGACCAACTCATGCTGCAGTGCATAGAGCGTTTTCTCGTAAAAACTTCCTTTCAGTTTTCCGTTCTCCTTGAAAACTTTGGAAGGCGATTTTGTATACTCGGCCAACTGCTCCGAATATTGGGCCGTCTGTGCATTCATCTCTTCTCCTTATCCATCTCTGTGTATCTCTTTGGGAATCTTCTTGCTCGTCTGTGCACCAAGTTCCTTGAGCTGCTCTACCTGTCTTACCAGGTTCCCTTTGCCGTCGCTGAGTTTGTTTCTTGCCGCGTTGAAACTGTTCTGCACCATATCGATCTGTTTGGATATCTTGAGCAGATCCTCCGAAAATCCGACAAACTTGTCATACATGGCACCTGCGCGTCTTGCGATCTCTTTGGCATTCTGGTTCTGGCGTTCATGCTTCCAGACATTCTCCACCGCACGCATCGCTACAAGCAGTGTGGTCGGCCCGACCAGAAGGATCTTCTTCCTGAATGCTTCATCATACAAAGAGCTGTCATGCTCCAAAGCAACCGCCAATGCCCCTTCAATCGGCATGAACATAAAGATAAAATCCAGTGTCTGGACCTCTTTGAGCCGTTCATAGTTTTTCGCCGCAAGCAAATTGACATGCGCCCTGATAGAATCAAGGTGCGACTTCAGGTAGCTTGCCTTTTTTACCTCATCATGCGCATTGATATAGCGCTCATAGGCTACCAGGGAGGTCTTCGCATCGATAATAACATCGCGTGCATCCGGAAGATGTACAACCACATCCGGTCTGAGCACATCGCCATCCTCCGTAGACAAGCTGACCTCGCGTTCAAACTCATATCCTTTTCGGAGTCCCGAAGCTTCAAGGACATGCTCAAGAACCATCTCTCCCCATACACCCTGTTTTTTGCTTTCACCTTTGAGCGCCTTGGTAAGGTTGATGGCATCCTGACTGATCTTCTGGTTGAGCTCTTTGAGGGAATGGATCTCGTTTTTCAATACCGCACGATCGCTGCTCTCCGCATTATAGGTATCGGCAACCTGCTTTTTAAACTCCGCGATCTGTATCTGCAGAGGTTTAATCATATTGTCGAGATTCTCTTTGGAGAATTCGGCAAATTTCTGAGAATTGCCCTCAAAAACTTTTTTGGCCAAGGCTTCAAACTCGTTTTTAAGCTCCTGCTTGTGTGTTTTCATCAGCTCCATCTGATCCTGCGCATGGCGTGTTTCACTCTCAAGCTTCGTAAGCAGTCTTGCATTGTTTGTATGGTACTTGCTGTTTTCCTCTCTGAGTTTCTCATTGAGCTCCACCACTGTTTTGTATTCCTGCAGCAGGTTCTCATATCTCTCTTCGCTGTTTTGGAGTTTTACCTTTGTTTCGCTCATCAGCTTTTCAAGCGCATTATGCCTTGTATCCAAGGCACTTTTTTCTTCCTGGAGCTGCTTTAATGCCTCTTTTGTCTCCTGAAACTGCTGAAGCTCCTGTCTCTGGCTCGCATCCCTGAGCTGATAGATCTGCAGCTCCTGCTCAAGGGCGGTGATCTTCTCCTCTTTCTCTCCCTCTATCTGTTTGAGGTCATAGAGCTTGTCCGCCAATGTTTTGGACTTGGTAGAGAAGACGACGACTACCAGCACAATGATCAACAGAACAACGACTGCCAAACCGATCAGCAGCATCAGCGCAGAGTCATCCTGCATTTTTGACAATAGACTCTCCATCGCTACTCTCCGATCACATCATAGGATACAGGTGCTTCGCAAAGCATACTGTCAAACGGCAGTTTGCCCTTGCCATACTGCATCTTTTCAAAGATGATCAATACTTCATTTTCAAGGTCATCATAATAGGCAACACGCCAAAGACGCTGTTTCGCATCAAGCTGTATCGTATAGTCTTTGCCTTCATATTTCGCTATAAATACACTCTTGGTCTCTTTATAGGGTTTTGCTGTTTTCAATATCTCTGCAAGATCGAAGCCTTTTTCCATCAGATAGTAGGATACCTGCTCCAGGTCATGATCGACCACCGTAACATTTTCGCCATTGCTGCAGACCTCTTTTCGGGTAGGTTCCCGGTAGACCCATTTGAGCATCTTCTGGTCCGAAAAACGGACGGTTCCCTTATAATGTATCACTTTTTTGTCGGGGTTTGTGATCCTCTGTGTAAACGCTGCCCTGAAATTGTCCGGCACACTGATCGGGGACGCCGACAGGGTTCCCGAGAGTATCAATAACATCCATAATCGCTTCATCGCTATCCTTCAATCTACTTGGCTTATTTTATCAAAATAGCCTTGATAAGAGAGAAGCCATCCTCTGCTTTTTGGGGATAAAACGCTACAACTTCGGCACTTTGGAGAGGATAACGACAAATTAACCACTTTTTAGATAGAATAACTCCATTTTTAAAACGGGGCTATATAAACAATGATACAAAATGTTCTCAACAAGGTCTTTGGTACTAGAAACGACAAGATCGTAAAAAACTATCTCAAAAAAGTCGCACAGATCAACGTGCTTGAAGCGAAATATGAAGCGCTGGATGATGAGGCACTCAAAGCGGCCTTCGAGACACTCAAAGAAAGTGTCCAAAAGGGTGAAAAAAGCCTTGATGATGTACTCTTTGACTCATTCGCCATTACAAGGGAAGCAGCAAAACGTGTACTAGGTATGCGACACTATGATGTACAGATGGTAGGGGGTATGGTGCTCAATGACGGCAATATCGCCGAGATGAAGACAGGTGAAGGGAAAACACTGGTTGCCACCCTGGCTGTTGTACTGAATGCCATGACAGGCAAAGGTGTCCATGTGGTCACCGTCAACGACTACCTTGCAAAAAGAGATGCCCAAGAGATGGGACAACTCTACCGTTTCCTTGGATTCACAACAGGATGTATTACCTCCGAGATCTACAGTGAAGCGGAGAGAAAAGCGCAATACGATGCAGATATTACTTACGGTACCAACAATGAGTACGGATTTGACTACCTGCGCGACAATATGAAAGTGCGTATCGAAGAGAAGGTACAAAGAGAGCACCATTTTGCCATCGTAGATGAAGTGGACTCTATCCTTATCGACGAGGCAAGAACCCCTCTGATCATCTCCGGACCGACACACAGGGACCACGACCACTACCAGCGTGCCAACGAAATAGCCCTGCAGCTGGAAAAAGGTGAGAAGAAAGATACCAGACCTGGGGAACCGGATGAAACAACAGGAGATTTTATCGTCGATGAGAAGAACCGTCTGATCATCATGACCGAACAGGGACTGGAAAAAGCCCAGGAGCTCTTCGGTGTAGAGAATATGTATGACCTTGAGAATGCCGCACTCTCCCACCACCTTGACCAGGCACTCAAAGCGCACTACCTTTTTGAAAAAGATGTACATTATGTGGTAAGAGACAATGAGCTGATTATCGTTGACGAATTTACCGGACGTCTCAGTGAAGGGAGAAGATTCTCCGAAGGGCTTCACCAGGCACTTGAGGCGAAAGAGGGAGTAACGATCCAGGAAGAGTCCCAGACACTTGCAGAGATCACCTACCAAAACTACTTCAGGCTCTACGACAAGCTGGCGGGAATGACAGGTACGGCTCAGACGGAGGCAACTGAGTTTGCCCAGATCTATAACCTCGATGTCATCTCTATCCCTACCCATCTTCCTATCGCAAGAATGGACAAGAACGATCTTATCTACAATACGGAGCGAGAGAAACTGAATGCCGTCGTCAGAAGGGTCAAAGAGTTCCATAGTAAAGGACAGCCCGTACTGATCGGTACAGCTTCAATCGAGAAGTCTGAAATGGTCCATGAGAGACTGAAAAAAGAGAAGATACCGCATAATGTCCTCAATGCCAAGAACCATGAAAAAGAGGCTGAGATCATTATGGATGCGGGCGTCAAGGGTGCTGTCACCGTCGCTACGAACATGGCAGGCCGGGGTGTAGATATCAAGATCAATGATGAAGTGAGAAGCCTTGGAGGTCTTGCGATCATCGGTACGGAAAGACATGAGAGCAGACGTATCGATAACCAGCTGAGAGGTCGTTCCGGACGTCAGGGAGATCCGGGAGAGAGCCAGTTCTTCCTCAGCCTTGACGACAACCTCCTCCGTATCTTTGGCGGTGAGAAGATCAGAAATATCATGAACAGACTGGGGGTTGAAGAGGGAGAGTACATCGACTCGAAGATCGTAACGCGTTCTGTTGAAAAAGCACAGAAAAAAGTCGAAAAT
This sequence comes from Campylobacterales bacterium, assembly GCA_014763885.1. GTDB lineage: Bacteria > Campylobacterota > Campylobacteria > Campylobacterales > Sulfurovaceae > Sulfurovum. The sequence goes on along the minus strand of JACXUO010000033.1, from coordinate 19,378 downwards.
CAGCACTATGAGTCCCGTAAACATATCCTGGAGTATGATGATGTGGCAAACCACCAGAGAAAAGCGATCTATGCATTCAGAAACCAGCTCCTTGACCCAGAGTTCGATATCGGTGCGAAGATCAAAGAGAACCGTGCCGAGTATATCGCACACCTTCTGGAAGAGTGTGAAATCTATCCGGGTACTCCCAAAGAGGATTTCAACATTGAAAAACTGACTGCCCTGATCAAGGAGGAGCTCAATATCACGATCAAAGGCGATCCGTTCAATGATGCCGAGATCGAAGAGATCACGGAGAAGATCACCAAAATGATGGAGGATCTCTATGAAGAGAAGATGTCCGTCATCGATCCTGACAAACGCAACGAGATCGAACGGGTTCTCTATCTTCAGGTACTCGATCCGCAGTGGAGAGACCACCTCTATGAGATGGATGTGCTCAAAACCGGTATCGGTCTGAGAGGATACAACCAGAAAGACCCGTTGACGGAGTATAAACAGGACAGCTACAGACTCTTCCAGGAACTGGTACAGCGTATCAAATATGAAGCGGTCAGAACCCTGCAGCTGGTACAGTTCAGCTTTGAGTCCCCCGAAGAAGAAGAGGCAGCGGTAGAACATATCAGAGAAGAGCTTGACAGCGGCATAGCGGGAGCTGTACTCAACAGTGAAGAACAGAGTGAATCCAAAAAGAGCAAGCCGATCACAGGAACAAAAAAACCAAAACGCAATGACCCCTGTCCTTGCGGCTCGGGCAAAAAATACAAGAACTGCTGCGGACAGAGTGGCCCCAAAAAAGGACTTTTAGCCTGAGAAAAACTGCACACGCCCCTGTCGGAAAGAGAAAGGAAAAGAGATGAAGCCAATGATTAACAGAGAGTTTGTGCATCATATCATCCGTCATTATCTCAAATACGACAGGGATAACCCTTTTATCTTTATCTCTGCACTTCTGGCGTTTTTAGGGATCTCTGCGGGGGTCATGGTACTGATGATCGCCATGGGCATCATGAATGGTACACAGAAGGAGTTTACCAAACGTCTCTTTGTCATGAACTACCCGCTCACCGTGCTTCCTGTCACCCGGGATGCTGTCGATGAAGCGCTCATAGGCACCCTGCAGGAGAAGTTCCCGCATCTGCAGATCAGTCCCTATTACACGACCCAGGTGATTACCAAAAATGCCGGTGCCGTTCAGGGGTCACTGCTTTACGGAATTGATTTTGACAAAGAGAGCCGGATCAACCATATCTTTAAAGAGGCAAGAGGTCAGAACGAAGATACCTACCGTATCATCATCGGGGACTCGCTCTCCTTTGAGATGGATGCCCCCAAAGGGGAGAAGGTCACGCTTTACTTCTCAGAGCAGGAGGCAATAGGATTTGCCACGATGCCCCTGCAGAAACGCTTTGTCGTGGACGGGGTCTTTGACTCCGGGCTGAAAGCCTATGACAAAGCGATCATCTATACCACCCATACGGCGTTCCAGAAACTGCTGAAACGCGAGGCCGGCTACTATGACGGACTTCATATCTACACGGAAGATCCCCTCAAAGAGATCGAGGCGATCAGGGCCGCGCTTCCGGATTCAGTGATCATAGAGGGGTGGTGGCAGCAAAACGGCAATTTCTTCGCGGCGATGGAGATGGAGAAAAAGGCGCTTTTCTTGGTACTTCTGCTGATCATCCTTGTGGCTTCGCTCAATATCATCTCCTCTCTGCTGATGACCGTGATGAGCCGCAGAAGCGAGATCGCCCTAATGCGTACCCTGGGTGCCACCAAAGCGGAGATTCGCTCCATCTTTTTCAAACTGGGGCTGATCATAGGAAGTACGGGTATCCTGGTAGGTACACTGCTTGGTTTTTTGGGTATCTGGATCCTGAAAACCTTTGATATCATCTCGATGCCGGCTGATGTTTACGGTACGACAAAACTCCCGGTTGATCTCATGATGAGTGATTTTGGACTGATTATTCTCGGGACCTCCGTCATTATCCTGCTCTCCTCGCTCTATCCGGCGAAGAAAGCCTCTCAGACCGACCCGTTAACCGTACTCAGAAACGAATAGTATCCGGAGAGGTTTAATCCTCCTCTTCGAATGTGAATATCTCCCTGGGGGCGTTCGGAAATCTTTGGGCTAACCCCTCAAAGAAGTTCGGGTCATCAGCACATCCGGGCATCTCAGCCTCTGTGCAGACAATCTCTTTGACCTGCCATCTCCCTCTTTCCTTATGCAAAAGTGCGATCAGATCTTCATAGCGATTGCTACCGTCTTTGCTCAGCGGCATCGTGACCGTCCACGCCCACCCCTCCTTCAGTTTCAGTATGCGCACAATAAAAAGAACCTCTATATTCTGTCTGCTCTGAATCTCTGCTCTCAGTGCATCCATAATGGCTGCCCTTTCCGGGGAACCTTTCGGAGGCGTGTAGAGGTCGCCTGCAAATAGACCCGTAAAAACAAGAAATATCAGGACAAATGCCTTTTTCATGCTGCCTCCTTGAAGAAAATAGTGGCACAGAGCCATGCTTAAAAGAGTTCCAACTCATCCTTTGCTGCTGGCGGGACCTCAACATCAGACTCCAGCGGCTCTCTCTTCTTGCTTGGATCTTCCAATCCCAACTGCTCATGGATTGTAGACGCTTCTGTCTCCTTTTTCGGATTCTCCTCTTGCATGCGTGTTGTCTCTTCAATCATCTGTTTGGGAGATTCAATGGTACGTTTGATCAACTCCAGGGGGAGTGTCAATATCTCTTCCGCTGCGGATGTTCTGACTTTTGGCTTGTCAAGCGTTCCTTCGATCGTCAGTCCTATCGTCATACTCTTATCTTCCCCCAGGAGGATATATCCAAGCAGGGGGATATTTCCCACCACATTGCCCAATGTCTTGGCTGTTTTGATCGCCAGCTGAATGTCGATACTGTTTTTCTTTAGATCGATAAGGCCTTTCCCCACGATTGTTGAAGACTTCCCTTTGATATAGATAGAGTCAAAGACGATCTTCTCCCCTTTGATGATCTGATACTCGGCCACCCCTTTTTCTATCTTGAATCCCTCTTTTGAGAAGCCGGGATCCTGCAGTGTAGCCAGTGCCGGCAGGGTATTGATCAGTGCGATCGTATTGTTATAGGCTTTGAAGTCTCTCATCACCCCACCCTCGATAATGATCCTCCCCTGCATCACCGTATCCAGAACTCCTGACTGTTTAAGGCTGTAGCGCCCCTTTTGTAGTCCGTTAAAATCGATCAGAGGATGCAGCACCTTGTCTTTGATGCGCAGTGCATTCAAAGAGAAGCGATCTCCACGTTTTTCGAACTTTACAATATCACCGTCAGAACTGCCGATCGCCTTGATATCACCATTGGGCTTGACCTCCACATCATAACTGTCTGTCATCAGGGTATACTTATCGTAGCGAAGATTGCTCTTTTTTCCGAGAATGACAAGAGACTCACCTTTCTTCTTGGTAATGGTTCCCTCCTCGTGATAGGTAGCGAGGTATTCGATAAATCTTTTGAGATCGATATGAAGCCTGTCAAGTGTCACCCTTGATCTTGTCTCATTGAAATGGAGACGTTGGTCGAATGCATAAAAATCGATTCCTTTGGGTGTGATCTTGCCGGAGCAGGGAACCCTGGTATGACAGACGTCATCCCCTTCATAAAAGAAACAGGTACTTCGATAGAGCAGACCGTTGAAAGCAAATGTTTTGAAATCATCGGTAACGATATCAAGTTTTCCGCCTTCCTGGATAAACTCCTTCTCTTTCATAAAAGGTTTGATCAGAGTGAGATCATCCAATGAGAGCTGTGTAGTATTCCCTTCTTCACTAATCGACAGTTCCAGTTCCGGGATATGGATATTTATCCCTTCGTGATAATCCAAAGCAATGGTAAGGTTTCTGTCCCTGATTTCAAAAGACTTTTCATGAGCCTCTTCCCCGCTGTGAAGATAGTCCAGGTCAACAGCGATCTTTACTTTTTTCTCCCTGAATGCTACGCTCCCCTCCACGATACCGCTATAGATCCTCTCTTTCAATTGCACATTGTCAAAGGAGACCGTACCCTCTTCATAATGTACATGACCGCTCTTGACACCTAGATCCAGTTTATAGACCTGCAGCCGCGCATCCTCCAAATTGACATCTATCACAGCAGTAGTCTCGCCGGTTTTAAAGACCACATCCAGCCCCACCGATGCCTGCGCCGTACCGCTTTTCTGTAGTACCGGTATCTGTAGATGATAGGCTTTGAGTATCTCCTGTACCGCTTCATCAAACGGTGATTTCATCTGAAGATCAAGCTTTAATCGTGTAGGCTTATCTCCGGTAAGATCAACAATGGAGACTTTACTCCCGTCCAGTGCCCTATTCTGATAGACCGGTTTATCCAGATCAAAGTACAAACCACCCTTTCTGTACTCCATCACAATTTTAGGCGTATAGACACTCTCTACCCCGTCTTTGAAATCAATTACCGCATTCTCCAGCTCGGCCAGACCTGTCAAGGCATCGGTGTCAAGTTTAAAATTACGGCCTGCTACCCTGCCGCTTCCCTTGAGTGATTTCAGGGTATACCGCTCTGCCTGAATCCTTTCAACCGACCAGTGCTTCACCGTCTCGCTCAATGGCAGCATTTCCATCAAGGGCTTCAGGTCCCCAAAGGTATCACTCTGAAGAGCAAAAGAGATACGGTTTTTTACCTTGCTTGCAGTAAAGCTTCCCTCTATCCCATACATATCGTACCTGCCCCAGGTATGCAGCCTGTCTTCGTAGTGGCTGTAGGTGAAGTTGCCCGAAAGCGAGATCTTTTTCTCTTTGATATAAAAGAGCGGTACTTCTGCTTCGAAGCGCTTCTCTATCCGCTCTATCTTTCCGGCAATTTCATAATCCTTCGTATTGATATGCAGCATATTGTCCGCATAGACGAGATCGATCCTGTTATTTTCATAGATGATATCGTGCAGTGCTACATACTCAAAGAGCTGAAGCATCCCTTTGATCCGGTCAAATGTTCTATCTATGGAAGAAAAGGAAGGCGTGGATTTGCTTTTGGGGATCATGATATGATGCGCGTTCAGTGTCAGTTTTTTATCGAGTTTAATGTATAATCCGGAGAGTTTATACGGCCCTATATGCAGGTGATCCGCCCTGATCCCTACTTTCAGCCATACCGCAAATACGATCAAAACCACCACACAAAGGATAAGAGTGTTCCGCAAAAATTTCATCATACCTCTGTTTGAGAACATTCTCATCCTTTTGATCACTGCCGTGGTCTTCTATACATCCCAATCCCTGCATACGGAAAAAACCCTCTATGTCCCCCAGGGATCTATCACCAATATTATAGCACAGCTCCATAAAAAGGGGTACGAAGTCAGTATCATTGACCGGTATATTTTAACTCTTTTGGGTCAGCCTCAGAGCGGCTGGGTCGATATCGGCGCAACCAAACTGAACCGTATCGATTTTTTATACAAACTTGCTACCGCAAAAGCGAAGCTGGAGGAGATCACTTTGATCCCGGGGGAGACTACCGTACTTTTCTTTGAGGATATCGCTTCTACGCTGGAGCTTAATACAAGCAGACTGCAGCATTATTACGATCAGAATGCAGATTATCCGGAAGCGGCAATCTATGCAGAGACCTACTGCGTACCTTACGGGATCAATGAGGAACAGCTGATGGCTTTTCTTTTGAAAGAATCAACCAGACAGTTTGGAAAAATCTCACAAAAAATATACGGAACCTATGATAAAAAACAGTGGCTCAGGGTACTTACGGTTGCCTCGATCATCCAGAAAGAAGCAGCCAATGCCGAGGAGATGCCGCTGGTCTCTTCAGTCATCTACAACCGTTTGAAAAAAGGGATGCCTTTGCAGATGGACGGCACACTCAACTATGGAAAATACTCCCATATCAAAGTAACACCTGAACGTATCCGGAATGACACAAGCCGCTTCAATACCTACAAATACAAGGGTCTTCCCCCATCACCGATCGGTGCGGTCAGTTTTGATGCGATCATTGCTGCGATCAAGCCAGCACAGACAGACTATCTCTATTTTATGAAGAACAAAGAGGGCACCCACGACTTTACAAAAAGCTATCGTAGACACCGCAGAAATATAGAGAAGGCTAGATAAGCTAAATCAGCATCTGCAGGTCGTTCAGGTCAAAAAGCAGCAATTTATCATCCTGGTGCTGCAGCAGCTCGTTGGAAAAACCGCTTTTGGAAAACAGCGCATAGGTATCGACTTCGAGTCCGGACTGTTCTGCCTTCGCAACAAGCTTCCGCAGTTCATTCTTGCATACCTTGCGTTCTTTGTACTTGCACTCTCCAAGTATGATCTTTTTCTGATCGGTAACCGCCAGGATATCAAATTCGCTGTACTGGTTCCAGTAACTCCCGGAGGCAGCGATCTCCACGCCCTGCTGCGCATAATACTCTACGAGCAGCGCATCGCACAGCTGCTCATAGACCAGCGTACGCAGCCGCTCATAATGTTTTTGAAAGTTCACAAGGAACCTCTCACCCTTCCCTGCTTCCAGCTCTTTGTGGTAGATCTCCACAAAACCGAACCAAAAACGCAAAAACGGTTCACTGAAACGAAGTTTATCCTGTATCCTGTAGCTGCGCAGATGTTTTTTGATCTTTTGTTTCGGATAGGTTTTGAGCGGTGTCTCTCTGGACTTCTCAATGAAAAGCACGCCAAGATCCACAAGTTCATCGATCACCTGTTCACCGATACTCTCACTCAGCCTTGCTTTGCGAAGCACGCTATAGAGCTTTCCGTCACCCCTGGCTGCGGCGATCAATATTTCACGGTAAGGTGATTCAAGAAGATAGGAGGGTGAGACGAGATTCTGAAACTTTTTAAACTTCTCGACAAAGTTGGTTTTCACCATGGAGAAGAGATCGTCAAAAAAGTCGATCTCGATGTTCTCCTCCACACCGCCAAGTATAGAAAAGTATTCCAGTGACTGTTCCAAAGTGAGATAGTTAAAATAGTGATGAAACCGCTTGAATGACGCTTTGATATGCAACCTCTGTATCCTGTTTCGATAATTTTATCATAGATGCCCTAAATTCAGATTGTTGTGATATGATTAATTATTGAACAATATAGAGAGATAAAAATAAACATGAAACATTTTTATACAAAATCAGAACAGATACAGAGTATTATCAAAGGGTTAAACCTTACTAAAACACTTTATGTCTCTTCTATCATCATCGGTCCGGCGTATACCGGCAAAAAATCTTTGGCACAGTCGATCTTTCCCCATGCCCCGATGGTATCCGGAGAGGATCAGGAAAAGATCAAAACGGCACTCGCCAATTCCGATGAGCTGATTATCACCAATTTTGAAAAGATCAAAAATCCCAATGAGCTGGATTTTACCAATAAGCGTATCATCGCTACGGCAAACTATATGGGAAACAGTGCGCTGATCGATGATCTTTTTGCTTTCATCTATATGATCCCTCCTCTCACACAGAGAAGCGAAGATGTCATCTATCTCAAAGAGCGTTATATCGAAGATGCAAAATCTACGCTGATGATAGAAAACAGCACGATGGATACGGAGCAGATCCCACTGGATCTTTCACTCAATACCAAAAGTCTCAAACGATCCGTCTATACCTATCTGATCAAACATACGATGGAAGCGGAGGATATTGAAGAGATACTCTACCACTATCTTCTCAAACACCTTGGGGGCAACGATGCCTACCGGCAACATGTGGGTCTCTATGAAAGGCCTTTGATCAGGGCCGGGCTGGAAAAATTCGGATCGCAACTGAAACTTTCGGAGATTCTGGGTATCAACAGAAATACCTTAAGAAAAAAAATACATGAACACAATATTGACAAGGAGCTGTGATGGGTATCAACATGGATATCAACTTTGAACCTTTCGTAGAATGGGATAACAGTCCCTTTGTTTTGTTTAACAATGAAGGGAGGATACTCTATCTGAACCATAGTGCAGAACTCCTTTTTGGTTCTGTAAGCCCAAAAGAGCTTTATGCCCTGACGCTGGCCTATGCATCAGCCGGGTTTGGTTACAAAACAACTTCCCTTACTCTCTCCTATGATGCATTTATCTTTCATGCGATTACGGTAGGGTACGAGAACGAAGAGCAGATCTCGCTCAGGCTTTACCATGCGCCCGCGGTGCAGCCAAAAAACAGACTTCAGACAGAGTCATTGATCGCTACCGATATCAACGTTCTTCTTGAAGCCAACATTGCACTCTTTGAGGCTGAGAACAGGAACCCTCTAAAACTGCTAACTGACCAGGACTTACCCTTGTTTAAAATGGACCAGAACCACTTTTCGAAACTTCTGAGAAAAGTGTTGCATTCATTCAGAAGTTCCGACTCTATTGATATCTCACTCAAGCTGCTCATCGGTCAGTATATCATTATCAATCATAAAAAAGAGTCCCTTGCCGGACTCAAAATCACTGCAAACGGACGCTACGTAGAGAGCGATGAAGAGATCAAAGAACTCGCCGGAGAAAACCAGATCAAAGCCATCCTCACAGAACACTCTATCCTGCTGGAGATCCCTCTTATTCAATAATAATCCTTCTTAAACACTTTGTTGATTAAAAATTAATCAACAAAGTGCCATAAATTAATTTGTTTGCGTGATACACTTGTCTTGTAATAAAACGTAAAGGATTAAGCATGAAACAAAAACTTTCAGCTCTGATAGCAATTTTGATGCCGATCTTCGCTTTTGCAGAAGATACACTAAACTCAGGTGATACTGCATGGATGATGGTCTCTACTGCATTTGTACTTCTCATGACACCGGCAGGTCTCGCACTCTTTTATGCGGGTATGACAAGAAGCAAAAATGCACTCAACACCTTCTCTATGGTAATGGGTGCCTTTGTACTTGCCTTCGTCGTATGGGTGGTAGCGGGGTATTCTCTAGCATTCGGAACAAACAGCAGCGCGATGCTGCAAAATGTAGTCGGAGGATTCAGCCATATCCTCTTAAACGGTATCAGCTGGAGTGACCTCAGCGGAACATACCCCACCTATGTATTTATCGCATTTCAGGGTACATTTGCTGCCATTACTGTAGCGATCGCATCCGGTTCTGTGATCGGACGTATGAAGTTCTCAACCTGGACGGTCATCGTTGCACTTTGGGGAGTTCTCGTTTATGCCCCGATCACACATATGGTATGGGGTGGTGAGGGAGCACTTCTCTTTGATGCGGGGGCACTTGACTTTGCCGGCGGTACCGTGGTCCACATGAACGGCGGTTTGGCCGGTTTGGTTCTTGCACTCCTGGTGGGCAAAAGAGCCGGTTACCCCAGAGTAGCAATGAAGCCTTTCAGTATCATTCTTACGGCACTGGGTGCTGCACTGCTCTGGTTCGGATGGTATGGATTTAACGGTGGATCTGCATTTGGAGCAAATGCGATCGCCGGTCTGGCAGTACTTACTACAACCGTTGCGACTGCTGCAGCTGCTGTCACATGGATGCTTGCTGAGTGGTTTGTCTTTAAAAAGCCGACACTTCTAGGGATCGCATCAGGAATCATTGCGGGTCTTGTAGCCATCACACCGGCGGCTGGCTTTGTCAGTGTTGGCGGGGCATTCATTATCGGGATTGTCGGATCCATGATCGCATTCTGGGGTGTCGTCTCACTCAAGAAAATGCTTGGATATGATGACTCACTGGATGCATTCGGGATCCATTTCCTCGCTGGTCTCTGGGGTGCACTGGCGACAGGCCTGCTTGCACTCAATGACAAAGAACTTCTCTGGGATGGTCCGCTCAAAGCTGAGGGGGACAGAATAGGACAATTCTTTGTACAACTTGAGTCGGTCGTTATTGTTGGACTATGGACACTGATCGGTACAGTGGTTGTCTACTTCATTGCCAAAGCACTCACCGGTGGAGCAAGAGTAGAGGAAGAGACTGAAGAGATCGGTCTTGATGAAGCGGTACACGGAGAAAAGGCGATGAACCTGTAAGGGTTCTGCCTGCTATTATACTTAAAGGAGAATAGATGAAAAAAATAGAAGCAATCATCAAACCATTCAAACTGGAAGATGTCAAAGATGCACTCGTAGAAGCGGGAATAGAGGGGATGACCGTCTCCGAAGTAAAAGGATACGGCCGCCAGCAGGGACACTCCGAACTCTACAGAGGTGCGGAGTATATCGTAGAGTTCATCCCTAAAATCAAGATAGAGATTGTTGTAAGCAGTGACGAATACCTCAATCTTGCACTCGATGCGATCAAAAAACATGCGAAAACCGGAAAAATAGGCGATGGGAAGATCTTCGTATCAGATATCACCAAAACAATCCGAATCAGAACCGAAGAAGAGGACGCTGACGCATTATGATCTCCTGATCAAAAGGCTCAAAGAGGGCCTTTTGACTAAAATATAATCAACAAACTGAAAAAAAAATTAATTTCAATACCTGCACTGTACAAAAAAACATCACCATTCTCAATCGATATCTCATAAATAATAGTTATAATAACACTATCGCTCTTAATAAGGACTTGATATGGAAATGGGTTATGTACTCGACACCTTTTTTGCACTCTTTGCCATGACACTGATTATCTTTATGGTACCCGGATTTGCAATGCTGGAGGCCGGACTGGTCAGAACAAAGAACGTCACCTCTGTACTGACGGTCAATGTGATGATCTATGCGGTTGCCTCCTTGTCCTTCCTGCTGATAGGATATGAGATCGCCTTTGGTTCATGGGATCATCAACAGACAATGAGCAAATGGGCTTTCTTCCTCTTCCAGATGGCATTTGTCGGGAAAGTGGTCAATATCATGAGCGGCGGAGTCAGCGAACGCTCACGGATCCTTCCCCTCGGTCTCTTTACGATCGCTGTGGGGGCAGTGATCTACCCGATCATTGTCAATCTTACCTGGGGAGCAAACTTTCTTGAAGGGACATTTTTGGATATCTCCGGAGTGACAGATCTGGCCGGTTCAACAGTGATCCATTCGACAGGCGGATGGGCTTTGCTTGCGGCGATCCTTATCATGGGTCCAAGATACGGCCGCTACGTCAGCGGAAAGGTCAAGGTCATTCCCGCTTCGAACATTCCGCTGGTCACACTCGGTGCATTCCTGCTCTGGATCGGCTGGTTTGGATTCAATGGCGGCAGCGTAGGCTCCATTGCCAGCAAAGAGAATGCCGATACCGTGGCACTCACCGTTATGAATACCAATACTGCCGGACTTGCCGGTGCGATTGCCGGCTGGCTGTTGACCTATTTCAGATATAGAAAATATGATATTACTGTCCTGCTCAACGGTGCGCTTGGCGGACTGGTTGCGATCACCGCCGGTGCAGACCGCTATGATATCTACACACCTGTGCTGATCGGGTTTGTCGGAGGAGCACTTGTAGTATGGGCGGTTCCTTTCTTTGATAGACTGAAAATGGACGACCCGGTGGGGGCCCTCTCGGTCCATCTGGTAAACGGAATCTGGGGAACACTGGCGGCGGGTATCTTCATAGCAGAAGCAAGCCTGCTCACCCAGCTCAAAGCGATTGTAGTGGTAGGATCCATCGTATTCCCGGTATCCTTCCTCACGATCTATCTGATCAACAGGATCTTCACCCTGCGTGCCGATGACGAGGAGCAGCATGAAGGTATCGATGCTACGGAGTGCGGTATCGATGCCTACCCTGAATTCAAACGCAGTATTTAAGGGTTTCGTCCAATAAACTGCAGCTGTCTTCGTTTGACAGCTTATTTATTTTATAATTATGCAAACAAAGGAGAGAAACGATGAAAAAAATTGAAGCGATTATCAAACCATTCAAGCTGGAAGATGTCAAAGATGCATTGGTAGCAGCCGGGATAGAAGGGATGACCGTATCTGAGGTCAAAGGTTACGGCCGTCAGCAGGGGCACTCTGATGAAAGGCATTATAGAGACCAGATCTCCTTATATGCTGACGCAAGGGCACTGTATTCTTCTGATGTTTCAGTGTGGAGGGGAGAACCATTTTCATGAATAATAAACCTCAAAAACGTAAAAGTGACGGAGCAGATGCGTTCCATACTTCCCGGACAACGCTGCCTGAATCAGAGCAATCCCACCGGGCCGTGACACTGCAGGATGAGCAGGTCAGATTCCTCTATAGCAGCCTGCCGGTTTCCATAATTATCAGCGCTATGCTTGTTTTGATACTTGTTGTGATACAGGCCCCGGTCATTACTTCAGCACTGCTATTCGGATGGTCCACCCTGATCGGTTCCATATTGTTGGGCCGGGCTTTTTTGTATATTGACTGGAAGCGATCAGCTTCTGTTGCAGCGCGGAGCGATGCACACCGATGGCTGTTCTGGTTCCGTATCGGGGTCCTCTCCACCGCAATAGCCTGGGGTATTGGCGGTGTATTTTTGACACCATCGGATGATTTGGGCCATAAAGTTTATGTCTCGTTTATCCTTGCCGGTTTGAGTGCCGGAGCCGCCGCATCGCTGGCCATCGATCGTATCTCATACATAGGTTTTTTGTGCTCTATTCTGATACCGCAAATCATTTTTCTTGCCAATCAGGGGGACAGGATTTCTCTTAGTATGAGTATAATGGATGCACTCTTTTTATTATTTCTGTTAGCGAATGCCCATAAGTTCAACCTTCAGCTAAAGGAAAATTTTTATTTACGGCAAAAGGCAATCGAAAATGAATCGCAATTACACCATATGCTGGAAGGAAGTCCTATTGCTGCATATATCACAGATGCTGTCAGCAACCAGGTATTATTTGCCAACAGTAGCTATATCTCCCTGATAGATTCCACACCGGAAGAAGTCACCAGTCTTGTCCCGGCCAGCTATTACGCTGATACAGAGATATACAAAAAGATCATGGAAACACTTCGCAAGGGTGACACTATTACGAATGAGCTCATCGAACTTCGTTCAGCGGGGGATAGAGCGTGGTGTAAATGGGTACTGGCCTCCTATTTTCCCCTGAAGTACCAGAACAAACCGGCGATATTAGGCTGGTTATACGACATCACAGACCGTAAGCTGATGGAAGACAAGATCGCACACATGGCCTACCATGACAAACTGACCGGCTTGCCCAATCGCACACTCTTCATAGACCGGTTAAAACAGACTATCGCCGATGCTGAACGTGAAAATAATGTGCCGGTACTGATGTTTCTGGACCTGGACCGCTTCAAACCGGTGAATGACAGGCACGGCCACCAGATCGGGGACCTGCTGCTTAAAGCTGTAGCAGACCGTATCCGCGGCTGTCTGCGCAAAAGCGACTCAGTAGCACGGGTCGGCGGTGATGAATTCATCATCCTCTTGCCATCGGTAAAAACAAAAGAAAACGGACTGGATATTGCAGAAAAGATCAGGCAGAGCTTAAGTCTGCCATTCGAGATAGCGGGACTCTCCCTCCATATCTCCTCAAGTATTGGTGTAGCCTTCTACCTGGAATATACAAAAGATGAGCAGGAGCTGATCCGGGAGGCAGATATCGCGATGTACCATGCCAAAGCCAACGGGGGAAACAGTGTGAAAGCCTACAGGAAAGCAATGCAGACAAATCAGGAGGCAGGTTCTACAGAGGAGTATCTCTCTTCATAGCGTCTCCAAGACCCCTGGTCACATACTGCTCAAAAACGCTTCAATCTTCTCCTCATCGCTCTCAATCGTCCAAATCACGCCATCTACACCAAATTTACGATCATACTTAGCGATTTCAAGCTGTTTCAAACGATATAAGGTTCTATCCACATCACTGTAACTTGTCTCAAAGGTATAAGATACCTGATTTTTATACGGCAGGGTATCAGCTGTTTTCAGCACCTCTTTTACCGCCTGGGCATAGGCCCTTGCCATCCCACCGGTCCCAAGTTTGATCCCTCCAAAGTAGCGAACGATCAGTACGGCACAGTTGATCATCTCTTCGCCACGTAAAACATTGAGCGCAGGAACGCCTGCACACCCCTTTGGCTCCCCGTCATCGCTGCTGTTTTCTACAATCTGGCCGTATGCATTGAGATAACGCAGTGCATAGACCACATGATTGGCTTTTGGATTTTCCGCTTTCAGTCTCTCCTGAAGCCCCTCAAAAGCATCGATTGGGACAAGATAGGTAATAAACTTGGACCTGTTTACTTCGGTAAGGGATTCCGCGCTATTTTGCAGTGTCTGCATTGTACTCTTTTACGTTCTTTGCTATGAACTCGACAAAGGCATCACTATCATTCATGCACTTTGTCACGATAAAATCATCATATTTTATCTTCTCGGCAATTTCACGTGCTTCTATATCCAGTTCAAAAAGCGTCTCTGAGTTATCAACAGTAAATGCCAAGGGGTAGATGAGTACTTTTCTGTTACTCGGATTGCGAAGCGTATCCACCAGAGAAGGCTCCAGCCACTGCTGCGGTCCTACTTTTGACTGGTAGACAAGTTTTACATTTCTAAACTCTATCCCTTCGCTCTGAAGATAAATCTTCAGAGCACTGACATTCGCCTCGACCTCTCTTTGGTAGGGATCACCGGCTTCAATAATACTTACAGGGAGCCCATGTGCAGAGAGTATCAGGTCATACTCCCTGCTCTCTTTCTCTCCCAGTGCCTCCTTGATCTTCTCGGCGCTGGCTTTGATATACGCCATATCATCATAATAATGCTTTTTTACAAACGTGATCTTGGGAGAGTAACCTATCGCTTCACAGGCCTTCAGAACATCTTCATAGGATGAGAGCGTGGTTGTCGTTGAGTATTGGGGGTAGAGAGGGAAAAGCAGTATCTCTTCGACCCCCCTCTCCTTGCATTCCTGCAAAGCTGACTTTGCAAAAGGCGGCACATAACGCATCACCGGATAGATAGGCATATCGATCTTGCCGCTCAGCTTCCCTATAAGCTGTGTCGTCAAATCATAAAGCGGTGATTTCCCTCCAAGCTCCCGATAGGTTTCCTGGGCCTCATGCAGCCTCTTTTTGATGATAATCGTTCGGACCAGAGGACGTATAAGCGGATTGGGAATGATATTTTTGTCACTGAACATATTGTATAAAAAGAGCTTTACCTCATCCAGATTGTTAGGGCCACCCATGTTAAGAAGAAATAATGCCTGTTTCATATCGCCGTCCTTGTAAATGTGGTGTATTTTAACATAGAGAGTGTAAAATTACTTTAAGACTAACAGAGAAAGGTAAACTATGATCATTATTCCGGCACGTATCGGTTCAAGCCGTTTCCCCAATAAAGTTTTGGCCGACATCGGTGGTATACCGATGGTTGTACGCACGGCAATGGCGGTACAGGATATCGATACAGTATGTATCGCCACAGACGCACAGGAGGTCATCGATATCGCCAAGCAACACAATATCAAGGCAATCATGACTTCAGAAGCGCACCAAAGCGGTACTGACCGTATCTATGAAGCGGCGCAGAAACTCGAACTGGATGAAAACGAGATCATTCTCAATGTACAGGGAGATGAACCGTTTATAGAGACTGCGGTTGTTCAGTCCATCTATGATCTTACCGCGAAGAACAGAGAGAATGAAGAGATCATGATGAACTCCTGTTATAAACGTATCAGCAATCCGGAAGCTGATGATCCCAATATCGTCAAAGTGGTAACAGACACGGATGATATTGCCCTCTACTTCTCGCGCGCAAAGATCCCTTATCCCAGAGATCACCATTTTGACGACTATAAAGGGCATCTTGGGATCTATGGTTTTACCATGCATTCGTTAAAAATGTTTTGCAACCTCAAAGATGCTCCACTGGAACATATCGAAAAACTTGAGCAGCTCAGGGCGCTTCACCATGGCTACAAGGTGGCGATGATCGAAGTCGAGACAGAGAGTTTTGGGATAGATACGCCCGAAGATCTGGAAAGGGCTGTCAAACACCACAGACTCTAAGCTGCCTTAAAAGGCAGCTTTATTCGAGCCCTAGGATTTAACCGCTTTCCCGAGATCCCACATCGGCATAAAGATACCCAAAGCCATCAGAAGTACTAGGCCCGCAATGAAGAAAAGCATGATCGGTTCCACATACGCTGCAAGGTTGTCAATAAGATCCTGAAAACGCATATCGTAATAATCTGTCACTTTGGACAACATTGCGTCCAGCTGACCGCCTGCCTCTCCGGCTTTGATCATCTGCAGCAACATATTCTCATAGAGTCCCGTCAGGTCAAAGGCTTCTGCCAGGTTCATCCCCCGGCCGATATTGGCATTCACCGTTTTCAGTTGTTGTTTGATTGCCAGGTTATCGACCATACCTACGGCAGTATCAAGTGCTTCGTTGACAGGGATACCCGATTTCACCAGTTCTCCGAATACCAGGTTATATTTGTGCATCGTTGAGAGGAAAATCGCCTTATTGATCAAATAAAATTTTGGATGGATCATTATCCTGTCCACCTGATATTTAAAATCATCATTGTTTTTGTAGAAATAGATACCTGTATATATTATTGCAATGAGTCCCATCAGGATATAGAGGCCGTAGTTGGAAAAAGCATGTTCCAAAAAGAGCAATATCTGTGTCGGCAGAGGCAGTTCCGTATTAAATCTTTCAAAAATATCTTTGAATTTCGGAACGACCACCATGATCAGGATTGTAAATGCGATTGCCATCGCTGCAAGCGTGATCATAGGGGTACGTATCGCTTTTTTGAATTTGGCTGTGTTATCCCTGATATTTTCCAGAATATCAGCAAGCTTGTGATAGGACTGTGAGATATTACCCGTGCGTTCACCAAGCTGTGTCATTGCCAGTGCGACATGACCAAACTCATCTTTATATCTTTCCATAGAGTCAGTCAGACTGCTTCCGGCATTGATATCGCTGCTCATGGTGGTATAGATCTCTTTCAATGCTTTATTCTCTGTATTCGCAGCAACATCCTGCAGCGTATCATTGATTGCAATTCCGGCATCTGTCATGACCGCGATCTGTCTGATTGTCGATATCTTGTCATTGAGCGGAATCTTTTTTTTGAATGATTTTGTGATATTCGCCATCAGGGTACTGACGGTATCCTCAAGGGGGGCAGCGGTCTGTTCTGCCCGCATTACCACAGCACGGGGATACTTTTGTTTGGCTGACTGTATCGCAGCCATTTTGTTCAATCCCTTAATCAGCTCTTTACGCTTTTTACCCTTTTCCATGATCGTTACGTTAAAATAGTTCATTACAGCCTCGCTACTCTATAGATTTCATCGATGGTGGTTCTACCTTCCAGTGCCTTGCTGACTCCGTCTTCAAACATATTCACAAACCCCTCTTCTATGGCTTGCTTGGTCAACTCTTCCTTCGAAGCATTGGCTGCAATCATTCGTTGCATTTTATTGCTTACGACCAATACCTCTGAGATCATTTCACGGCCTTTATATCCGCTATGCCCACACTCTTTGCACCCCTCACCTTTATAGAAAACAGGGTTTTCAGGCAAATACTCCTTAATCCCCTCCAGCAGGTGCGCCGGCAGTGTCGCTTCAACCTTACAGTGTGTACAGATCTTACGTACAAGCCGCTGTGCCTGAATCGCTACCAGAGCACCGCTCACAAGATACTCTTCTATCCCCATGTCCAGGATCCTTGTCACAGCGGAAATCGCATCATTGGTATGCAGTGTAGAGAGTACAAGGTGACCGGTCAATGCGGCCTGAATGGCGATACGCAGCGTCTCCTGATCCCTGATCTCCCCGATCATGATCTTGTCAGGATCCTGTCTCAAAATAGATTTCAGGGCCGTAGCAAAGGTCAGCCCGACATTCGGACGTACCAAAACCTGCTGCAGACCCGCCATTTGATATTCAACCGGGTCTTCAACGGTGATGATTTTGTCTTTGATATCTTTGATCGCATTCAAGGCACCATAAAGCGTCGTCGTCTTACCTGATCCTGTAGGACCGGTTACAAGCACGATCCCATAAGGAACCTTGATGGCTTCCGAGAATCTGTCATAACAGAGTTTACTCATCCCGGCATCTTCCAGTTTGATCATCGCTTTTGTTTTGTCCAGGATCCTTAATACAATGGATTCCCCATCAATGGTCGGAAGTGTAGAAACCCTGAAATCATAGCCCTTTTGTGCCACCGTGGCAGAGAATCTCCCATCCTGTGGTTTTCTCTTTTCAGCGATATCCAGATTAGCCAACAATTTCATACGGGAGGAAAGCGGATTAAAAATATCCTTGTCAAAGGTGAAACTCTGTCTGAGCATCCCATCGATACGGTCCCTTACGATACAACTTTTTTCCAGTGCCTCGATGTGGATGTCACTTGCGCCGGCATAAATGGAGTTTTTCAGTATCACATCGATAAGCTTCAAAACAGCGGGAGATTCCCCCTCTTCACTTTCACTCTCCTGCGCAAGATCCTTCCGGATATCGTTGACAAGTCCCTTGATACTCTCATTGATCTCCAATCTTTGCAAATGCTGGCGAATCTGTTTTGGGTTGGTGATAGCGATCTTGATCGGTTTTTTTGGGAAAAGCCTCTGTATCGCATCCTGGGCAGCCATATCCAGAGGATCGTCAAATACGATATGGACATTCAGGTCCGTCTCTTCAATAGGTACGATATTATATTTGATGAGCTGTTTATAGGGAAGCCTCGAAAAGAGTTTCATGTCAATTTCGGTCTCATCCAGATCGACATATGCAACATTAAGGGATTTTGCAACCGCTTTGATAATAGGGACAATGTCTATCCCCTCAATTTTTTCCAGATGAGAGAGGTTAATGATCCCCTGCCGTATCTTTTTCACAAGAAACTCTTCAACAGTCTCGCGATCAATCATCCCTTCATTGATCAGATTGGCAAAAGAGATTTTTTTGGGTGGCCGGCTTCTTACCAGCGTTGAAATCGCATCTTTTGTAATGAGATTTTCCCCAAGCATCATCTCAATTAATTTGACCATCTATATCCTCCTACAAACTCATTTAGTATAGCATAATTGTGACAGAATATCGTTACTGCGCCACTTATTTTATTTGTTCCAATAATCGTTTCGCTTCTATAGAGTTCGTTTTTGCAATATAGGACTTTAAAACTTTAATCGCATCCTGTTTCTGCCCAAGTTTTGCTTTCGCATGGGCGAACAAGAGCCAACTCTCCTCTATAGTGTTATCCACCTTATTGGTCTGAAGTGCCCAATACTCGGCTTTTTTATACTCGCCTCTGTTAAAATAGCTTTTTGCCAAGAAAAGAGAATCATCTGTGTCATGTGTTTGATAGAAACGGCTCTCCACATCTTTGTAGGCAGTTACACTGGAAGTCTCCAGGATATCCAGGTGCATTTTTTTATGTTCCGTTTCCGGTTTTTGAGAGACAGCGTCTGACTCCTG
>JACXUO010000032.1 GCA_014763885.1 Campylobacterales bacterium | reverse complement strand
GCGATAGCCTGATTTTTTTTCACCGTTTCGCCCTCTTCCACCAAAATCTGTGAACAGTGCCCATAGAGTGTATAGAGTCCAAACCCGTGATCGATCATCGGCATGTTCCCATAGATACCGTTAAATCCGGCATAAACCACTTTGCCCGGATTTGAACTTCTGATCAAAGCCATCTTGGTACTTGCAAGATCAATCCCCACATGGTTGGAACGGGAGATCTCATTTCCCTTATCTTTATAGTAGTAGTGTCTCTCATCTCCGTAACTCGCAACTTTCGCACCGTTATGAAGCGGATAGAACTTCTCTACTTTCCATTGTGTAAGCACCTCATCAGAGACCACTTTGCTCAAGGCATAGATCTTCTTTTCATTTTTCAGGCGCATCTCTTCATTGACGGCTCTGAATTTTTCCACTTTTTCATCGATCTCTTCATACTCCGGGTCTGTAGAAGCAAGATCAGTGATCTTACCCTCTATAAAACTGTCTTTTGCCTCGATCCAGGAGACTTTATAGTCATGAGACTTGAGATAAAAAGGTACCTTGGTCTTTTTGTGGTTTCCCGCCTCATCCATGGCGATGACATTGGCTTCAAACTCCTCCTGATTGAAAGGCCATGCCACCAGTGTCGCATAATATCCCTTTTCTTTATAGGGCTGTACCTTAAAGTGATTGCCCGCTGCCTCCACATAAAGCTTCTCCATGTTTTCATCCTCAGCGAAGAAGACCACTAAAGCGGCCCCTCCCTGCGTGATGCTATAGGAATTGGCAAGGATACTGACAGTAGGCCTTTTCGTATCTACCTTGATGTCGACGATCTTCTCGCTCTGATTTCCCTGAAAATTATTCCAGAGACTTTGATCTACCGCGGTGATCTTCAACTTGAGCTGCTTCGCTTTGGGGTCAAGCAGCTTGCTTTTCGGATATTTTACATTCAAAAGGCGCTGTGTCACTCCCTTCTCGAACTCTCCCTGTCCTATAATGACACTGTTTTTCCCATCGCTTAAAACCAGTTCGAAGGATTTGAGTCCTATATTATCGCTCAGCGTGATCTGAAGCGGTGTTTTTTTATTCCAGTACAAGCTGCTTTGACTCGTGATCTGAGGAGCCACTCTTTCAAACTCCGGTGAGGTATAGAGGTATCCCCCGCCCAGAATACTCCCCAGTAAAATGACGATAGTAATCCATTTACCGCTGCGCTTTTTTTTATGTATACGACTCATCTTTTATCCTGCCTCAAGTTTTTTAAAATTGTATCGATAGTTGTTTTATCTATGCTTACACTGCACTTTTTATTCCGGCAATCCACTCTCTCCTATTTTCACCAGTATGCTTACGATCATCTGGTCGATCGTTACACCTTCGGCATAGGGGATCATAAACCCTGCTGCAACCTTGTGTCCGCCTCCGCCAAAAGCCTTCGCCACTGTTGCGACATCAGCACTTTTGCTTCTCAGGGAGATGCGCAGCCCCTCCTCCAGCTCCATGACAAAACAGGCGATCTCGACCGTTGCCAGGGACTTGGCATAATCTACGATACCATCCATATCCGGTACGGTGGCACCTGTGGCCATGATATCCTCTTTTGTCACATAAAGCGATGCCACTCTCGCCTCCATGTGCAACGTTAACGATGCCAGTGCCCTCTCCAGGATACGAAATGCACTCAAAGGCTTTCTCTGGGTAAAGTTCTGTGCGATAAAAGCAGGATCTGCCCCGGCCTCTACAAATACTCTGGCAACATCCAGGACTTCTGCGGTGACACTTGAAGTGGTAAAATACCGGGTATCAGAAAGTAGTGCGGTATAAAAACAGGTGGCTGCAGGCTGATCGATGCGATAGAGCGCCTTAAAAAGCATATAGGCTGTCTGTGAGCTTGAGGCCATTTCAGGCAGTACTATATTGACCGAACCGTAGTTCGTATTGCTTTGATGATGATCAATATTGATCAGTTCTCTGCCGCTTACATCAAATCCCAGCCGATCCGGACTCCCGCAGTCACAAGTGATCACCAGTCCCTTTTCATACTCCATTTTATCTTTGATCTTTTGAAAGTGAGGCAGGAAGTCAAGGTATCGGGGAAGTACGTTTGAGGCATTCACCACTTCGATCTTTTTGCCCTTATGGTTGCAAGAAAGGAGTTGATAGATGCCCAGTGCCGTACCCAAAGCATCTGCATCCGGATTGATATGGGAGAGTATCGTGATACTCTCTGCTGCCGCTATCTTCTTCCGAACTTCATCATAAGGCAGAGAGAATGCTGTTTGGCTTTCCACCCTACTCCACCTTCATGGAGAGGTCGATCCAGTTGGCCTGATGGATAATACTTCCCGAGCTGATCGCATCCACACCGGTTTCCGCGATCCCGCGGATCGTCTCTAGCGTGACATTTCCGCTCGCTTCAAGCAGGATATGCGGATAGTTTTCATTTCTGAAGGCCACCACTGCACGTGTCTCCTCCAGGCCCATATTGTCACACATGACGATATCTGCCCCGGCTTTCATTGCACGCTCTACCATCTCCATAGTCTCACACTCGATCTCCACTTTGGAGGTAAAGGGTATCTTTTGGCGGACTTCTTTCATAAAGCTCTCCAGATCATCGATCGTTTTAAGGTGGGTATCTTTCAGCATCAGACAGTCATCCAGTCCCATCCGGTGGTTCAAGCCCCCGCCGCAGCGTACCGCATACTTCTCGAACTCCCGCAGCAAAGGCCTTGTCTTGCGCGTATCCAGCAGCTTGACTCCGGTCCCCTCGATCGCTTTGACATACCGGTTTGTCAATGTTGCGATAGAACTTGCATGCAGTGCCACATCCAACAATGAACGTTCAAGGGAAAGAATGGTCTTTGACGGGCCGTAGATATCCAACAGTCTGTCACCTTTGCAGAAGGCCTCACCGTCCTCAATGGCCCATTCGATATGCAGACCATACATCTTCTCAAAAGCTTCCAGGTACTCGCGTCCTCCAAATACCCCGTCACTTTTGGCAAGAATATAGGCCCTGATCGCTTTCGAATCGCTGATACGGCTAAAGAGGTCCCCTCTTCCCACATCTTCCGCTACCATCGCCTCGATAAATGCTCTTTTCAACATCATTTTACTTGATCGCCAACATTCGTTCTAGTGCCAGATTGGCATACTTTACGGTATGGGGGTCCACTACGATCTCATTGATAGGATTGCCATCTTCGATCGATTTGAGCGTCAGATAGAGATCCTTCAGGGTCGTCTCATTCATCGTCGGACACTCCGGTTTGGTCGAGGAGAGTACATAGGTGTCACACTCCCCCACACCGATCACACAGGACTTGAGCCCCATGCTGTTTGCAAAGTTCTGCCCAAGGCAGCGATCCGGCACGAAGAGGATCTTCTTGCCGCTCTCAAGCCCTTTTTCTATGATCTTGTAGGCATTGGAGGAGGTACATACCATTCCTCCCATCTCCCCGACTTTCGCCTTGACAGAGGCATCGGAGTTGATATAGGTGATCGGCAGGATATTCTCTTTTGCAATCCCGTGTTTCACCATATATTCCACGCTCTCATCAAAGTAGCTTCCATCGATCATTCTTGCCATCGCACAACAGGCGATTTTAGGCATCAATACACGTTTTTCAGGAGCGATCACCTTCACACTCTGCCCCATGAACCCTACACCGGCAAAAACCACCCATGGATTCTTGTCGGCTTTGCATCTGCGTGCAAGCTCCAGGGAGTCGCCTGTGATATCTGCCATCTCAAAGACTTCATCACGCTGATAGTAGTGTGCCACTACCGTGACATCCAACTCTTCCTTGAGTCTTTTTATCTCAGCTTTATAATCTATACTCATCGCTATCCTTCGCTATCACTAAGGGGCTATGCATCAAACCCCAGAATAGTATGATTTTATCTAAATTCGGATAAAATTGCACTATCTTATAAAAACGGAAAGCACATATGGATCTATTAAGTAACCAAAATATACTCCTCTATCTTGCAGCCTATCTCCTTGCAGGTATCCCCTTCGGCTACCTTCTTGCAAAACAGTTTGCAGGTGTTGATATCAAACAGGCAGGAAGCGGCAATATCGGGGCAACCAATGTACTGAGGGTCGTCAAAGAGAAAGATCCGAAACTGGCAAAAAAACTGGGTGCGATCACACTCTTTTTGGATGCGATCAAAGGCGTTGTCGTCATTCTCATCGCCAAATTTCTTGGTGCACCCGAAGGTGTACTCTGGACCATTGCCGTGCTGGCAGTCCTGGGGCACTGTTTCTCGGTCTTTTTGGCATTTGAGGGAGGAAAAGGTGTCGCTACCGGTTTTGGGGT
The DNA here is from genome assembly GCA_014763885.1 of Campylobacterales bacterium. Classification (GTDB taxonomy): domain Bacteria; phylum Campylobacterota; class Campylobacteria; order Campylobacterales; family Sulfurovaceae; genus Sulfurovum. The sequence continues at coordinate 19,266 of JACXUO010000032.1, read as the reverse complement.
ACTCCTGGTGATGATGCCGGTTCCGGCCCTGATCGCCATCGTAGTATGGCTGATCGCAGCCAAAGGCCTCAAGATCTCTTCACTCTCTTCCCTGATCGGCCTGGTCGCATTTATCATCGCCTCTTACATGCTCTATCCTGAAGTACCAGAGATCACTTCACATGCACCTATCTGGATCATCGCCATCGTAATCTTCTATAAACATATACCGAATATCGTCAGACTTTTCAAAAAAGAAGAGGGAAAAGTCTGATGACGATCCATATCGAAGCATTGACCTTTGAAGCGATCATCGGGCTGCTTGATTTTGAACGTGAAAGGCCGCAGAGAGTCATAGTAGACTTGGAAGCCACCTACCCCTACGAAGATACCTTTCTTGACTATGCCCTGATCGTAGAAAAGATCATGACGCATATCAAAAAGAGACGCTACGAACTCCTTGAAGATGCACTGCTCGGCATCAAAAAAGAGCTCCTAGATAACTATCCCCAGATCACGGAACTGAAACTGAAAATTACCAAACCTGATATCATTTCCGAGTGCTCTGTGGCACTCAGCAACTCCTGGAAATTTAATTCTTAAAAAAACTTTCAAATATACTCGATATTATGCTATAATTAAGCAAAGTTTAACTTTTGGTATTGAGTCTATATCGTAAGACGAAGAGAGCAGATGAGCCTTGGTATGGCATATACAGTTTACTGAAGTATGAAAGAAGGAGCTTCACTATGAGAATATTGATCATAGAGAAAGATGAGGAACTAAGTAAATCTTTAAATGATGTACTGACTTCACAAAATTATCAGTGTGATATCGCTGAGAATATCAACGATGCAAGATATATGCTTGATATCAGAAACTATGATCTTGTCCTTTTCAGCTGGGACAAATCCGACAAGACAGGGATCGAGATTGTTGCCGAGATAAAAAAAGATGCACATAAAACGTCTGTGATTGTCCTCTCGGACAAAGTGGGCAAAGAGAGCGAGATCGAAGCCCTGCGCGGCGGTGCGGATGATTTTATCCGCAAGCCTCTGGATTTTGATATCCTCCTGGTACGTGTAGAAGCGAAACTCCGTTTTGGTGCCTCCAACATTATCGAGATCGATGAGCTGATCATCAATCCCGAAGAGGAAAAGATCATCTACGAAGGTGAAGAGATCGAGCTGAAAGGAAAACCTTTTGAGGTATTGACGCACTTGGCAATGCACAAAGACCAGATCGTCTCCAAAGAGCAGCTTCTCGATGCGATCTGGGAAGAGCCTGAACTGGTTACCCCCAATGTCATCGAGGTAGCCATCAACCAGATACGCCAGAAAATGGACAAGCCGCTTGATATCTCAACCATCGAAACGGTAAGGCGAAGAGGCTACAGATTCTGCTTTCCAAAAAAGATAAACTAAGTCCTAATTGGGCTTAGTTCTTTTCTCTACACTTTACCCCTTTTCTTGATAAAAAAATAAATAAATTTTATAAAAGTTTTATTTTAAATAAAGCATAAGGTTTCTTCGGTTATAAATCATAAAAATAACAAAATAAATAAAAGTTGAGGAAACCATGGCATTAATGATTACTGATGAGTGCATCGCATGCGATGCGTGTAGAGAAGAGTGTCCGAATGAAGCGATTGAAGAGAATGATCCGATCTATCTGATCGATCCGGACAGATGTACGGAGTGTGTCGGTCACTTCGATGAACCTCAGTGTATTTCTGTCTGTCCGGTAGACTGCATCATACCTGATCCGGATAATGTGGAGAACGTCGAAGAACTGATGTTCAAGTTTGAAAAACTCCAGGAAGAGTACAACTAAGAGATGGCTCACAGAACCGCCATCATTGATATCGGTTCTAATTCGGCCAGGCTTGTCATTTACGAAAAGACAAGCCGCTACGGATTTCATCTCATCTGTGAACAAAAAACCAAAGTCCGTATCGGAGAAGGAGCCTACCAACGGGGGGGTTACCTTCAGCCCAACGGCATCAAACGGGCATTTCTTGCCCTGCAATCTTTCCAGGAAACCATCCAAAAGTACAAAACATCCAAGACCATCTGCGTAGCAACATCCGCACTCAGGGATGCACCAAACGGAAAAACATTTGTCTCCTGGATCAAGAAAGAGCTTAAGCTCGAGATTCAGATCATTGACGGCAAAGAAGAGGCAAAGTACGGTGCGATTGCCGTCAAGAATCTTCTGCCCGTCAGCGAGGGGATCACGATCGATATCGGAGGGGGATCTGCGGACCTTGCGCTGATCAAAAAGGGAAAGATTGTTGATACCTACTCCCTGAATCTCGGTACGGTCAGACTTAAAGAGCTTTTTTTTGATCAAGGTAAACCGCTGAAGGAAGCCATCGCATATATCCATAATGCATTGGAAGCACTCCCCAGACACTTCAGACACCATAGGGCCATAGGGATCGGGGGTACGGCAAGAACGCTTTCAAAGTCTATCATGAAATCCAGCGGATACCCTCTGGACAAGCTGCATGCCTATCGCTATGACGTAGCCCCGCAACATGCCTATTTTGAGGAGATCTACCGCTCGTCGGCAAAGGGGCTGAAACGCTTTCCGCTCAAACGCAACCGCTTTGACACGGTTAGGGAAGGGACCCTGATCTTTGATGAACTGCTGAAATATATGGGGATTTCGGAAGTGGTAACAAGCAGTGTGGGAGTACGTGAAGGGATATTTCTAAGCAGCTCTCTCAACAAACGTACCCATACATTCCCGGAAGGGAAGAACCCCAGTATCGAATCTATCCTTAGCAGATTCAAACCCATGGTCAATATCGAAAAGAATAAAAAGGCAAAACTCCAGATCGCCCTTGCCCTCTATGATACTTTTTTGGAGAAGGCCGCTTTTAACCAGACCTATCGCAATGCACTTCTTCATGCACTGAAACTCTCCAGTATAGGCAAAACACTCACGGTGTATCGGTCACATAAACATGCCTTTTATATTGCGATGCAGGAGCTTAACTACGGCTTTACCCATGAAGAGATGGCGCTGGTCGCCATGCTTCTGCGGACAGATGCGGACGGTACGCTCCCAAAAATACTTCTTAAAAGCTACAGATCCTTACTTCCAGAAAAAAATATCCTTGTGTGGCTCAGTTTTTTCTACAAACTTACGATACTGCTCCACGAAGCATCAAACAATGCCAAGATAGAATTTGCCTATGAGAACCAGGTGCTCGTGATCTATTCTGACAAGTCGCTCTATCTGGCAAAAGAGAAGATCAGGGCATTGAAGAAGCCTATCCCCTTTGCAATCATTATCGCAGATAAAAACGGACTTCCGAGAAACAAAAATCTGGGAATACTATAAGAGTAAGTAGTAAGTAGTAAGTAGTAAGTAGTAAGTAGTAAGTAGTAAGATTTTTTTATTGTTGGGCTTTGCCCAACCTTAAGTTGTAAAAGCTTTTCATAGAAAAGCCTGCCAAATCTGCTACCCGCTACTTCCTATCCCCTACCTTATCAGAACTTCGTCCCCATAGAGAACTCAAAGACAGATGTCCTGTCTCCTTCCTTGGCATCAAGTGCTTTAGCAAAGACCAGGTTGATCGGTCCAAACCCCGACTGCCACTCCAGTACAGCACCCGTGGAGGAACGTGTAATATTATCAAAATCAAGATCACCATTGGCAGTAGGGACAGGATCGGTCCCTATCATCCCGTAATCAACAAAGAAAGCCAGCCTCATTTTTGCTGCCTCGGAGAGAGGAATACTCGCTTCCAGACTCACAGTGGCAGTTTTTGTCCCTCCGATACGATCCCCTACTTCATCCTCTCCGGCCACACGCTTGGTACCATTTTCATTGATAATCTGGGGAGAGAGCGAATAGGGCTCATATCCCCTGACCGACCCGATACCACCCATGAAGAGCTTCTCGGCGATCGGGATATACTCGTCATCTCCGGAAGAGAGCACGGTAAATCTCGCTTTGGCACGCAGGATCAGATCATAATCGATCAGATCTTCCATCCCGTAGTAGGCACCGAATTTACCCGAAAACTTGGCGAAGTCCGCAAAGTCTGAATACCCTTCTTGTATATTCTCCTCATCAAGATCTCCGCTCAGGCTGGCAAGCTCTACTGTTGCAGAGGCGATAAATCCTTCCCTTGGCTGATAATAGTCATCCGTATTGTCAAACTTCAAGCTGCCAAGACCCGAGAATTTCTGATACTTATCATCATAAAAAATATCCTGAAGATAGGTCGTATTGCTATCCGAGTTGACTTCAGACTGATTATCCACATACCCGACGCCTACAGACGCGTAGATATGCCTGAAGAACTGACGCCCCAGAGAGAGGTTGGCACCCAGTTGATCCTGGGTAAAGTTGATATATTCATAATCACGCTTGTAGACACTCAATCCCAGACTGTAGAGACTGTCCCAGACTCTTGGGTTTGTGAATGAGAGATTATAGTTCGTAGAGATTTTTGAAAGTTCGAACCCGAGAGTACTGCTGATCCCTGAACCCAAAAGGTTTTTATCCGAGATCGATGCATTGACCATCAGTCCTTCATAGGAACCATATCCACCACCTGCTGAGATTGTCCCCGTGGGAGCCTCTTTCACTTTTACCAGAAGGTTGATCTTATCTTCACTGACTCTTTGTGTCTCGATGTCCACTTTCTCAAAAAAGCCGGTTCTACCGAGTGCATTTTTTGAATCTTTCAAGTCTGTGGCATTGTATTTATCCCCCGGTGCAAGATAGATATAGCGGCGGATCACCCGGTCTTTTGTCACACTGTTTCCGGAGATGAGCACGTCATTTACGGTTACAGGAACCCCTTCTCTGACCACATAATTCAGATCGATCGTCTGTGCTTTCAGGTCCTTGTGCATCTGGGGAATGACATCCACATAGGCATACCCTCGGTTTCCTATCTGCTCTTTGAGTATATCCATGTCCGAACGCATGCGTTTGATGTTAAAGACCTTTCCAGGCTTCAACGTCAACTCATTGATCAGCATTTTGCTATCCAGCCCTTTGAGGTTTTGAGTAATGTTGATCTTGCCGATACGGTACTGAATACCCTCTTCCACCTGATAGTCTATATCCGCACGGTAAGAACCGAAATCGACTTTCATCAGAGGCTTGCTGACATTGGCATCAAGGTATCCCTTCTCCATATACTTCTCTTTCATCCTGTAGGAATCATACTCAAGCTGGTCTACTTTTGCTACGCCGTCATTCAAAAATGGTATCCATCCCCAGAAATCAATCTCTTTGTTTGCCAGGTCAGCCTCCAGTTCCCCTTTTTCTACCTCTTTTGCCCCCACAACATTTGTTTTCTGAATCCTGATCTTCTCGCCTTTGTTGACATCAAATACAAGCGATATACTGCTCTGACTCACTTTTGTCGTCGTAACCTCTACCACCGTGTCATAGTATCCCTGGCTCTCCAGGTTCGCAATCAATGCCTTTTGAGCCTGTTTTACACGTCTCTGATCATACAGGTCGCCTTTTTTCAATCCTGTGCTCTCAAGGAGTTTTTTGCCCTCATCCCCTGTACCAAACCCTTTGATCTCAAGATTGGCGATCGCTACTTTTTCCTTGAAGTGGTAGATAAGTGTGCTTCCTTTGCTCTCTACCCATACATCTTCAAAATACCCCTGCGCATAGAAGTTCTTGACTGACTGATTGATTTTGGCAAGATCCATTTCATCACCGATATGAATCCCCGATATCTCGGTAGCGACACTCGGAGAAAGATGTGCTAGACCGATATACTCGATCCGACCGATTTTCTCTGCCATGAGCAATGCCCCTGCGAGTACCAAAGTAAGCGCTATTTTCTTCATTCCTTTTAACCTTGTCCTGCAAATAATTTTGTTAATAGTGTATCTTTTTCTATCTATCTGACACCTTAATCCACAGGCAATGGGACGCTACGGAATGCCGAACCGGTTCATGGGAAAAATTCACAAAATCATGCTATAATCTGCCCTTTCCAAGGAGAGGTGAACAGATATGACAAACGTCGGAATTATCGGTCTTGGGCTTATGGGAGGTTCCTTGAGCATTGCACTTCAGGAACGATCAGATAGCTACCATTTTATCGGTATGGACCACAACGAAACCCATCAGAAACAGGCACTTGAACTCGGACTTGTGGATGAGATCGTTCATTCGCTTGATGAGATCAGCAGGTGTGATATTATCATCCTGACGATTCCGGTGGATGGGATCATCTCTGTCTCCCGGGAGCTGAAGAACCTTGATGAAAAATGTACCGTGATAGACCTGGGGAGTACCAAAGCAAAGATCTCTGCCTCCATCCCGGCATCCGTCCGCAGGCATTTTGTCACAGCACACCCGATGACCGGCACGGAAAAGTTCGGCCCCAAAGCAGCGATTCCGAAGCTCTATGAGAATAAGATCGTTGTTTTATGCGACATGGAAAAGAGCGGCCCCCACCAACAGGAGGTTGCCAAAGAGCTCTTTACCCAGATAGGGATGAAGCTTGTCTATATGGATGCCGAAGAGCATGACAGACACGCTGCCTTTATCTCCCATATGCCTCATGCCCTCAGCTACTCCCTGGCAAACTCTGTGATGAAACAGGAGGATGCCAGCAGCATCATAGCACTTGCAGGAGGCGGGTTCAGGGATATGAGCCGTATCGCCAAATCCTCTCCCCAGATGTGGGAGGATATCTTCAGGCAGAATCGGGCCAACCTCATCGAAGCGATAGAGAGCTTTGAGGTCGAACTCAAAAAATGCCGCCACATGGTTGAAAACGGCGAGTGGGAAGCACTGAACAGGTGGATGAGGGAAGCCAACAGGCTGCATGACATCCTCTAGGGGATGCCTGCACTTCCCTGCAAGGAAATGCTTCTCCCCCTCCCTTTTTTCAGCGTTTCTTATGTTTCACTTTTTCCAGAAGTCTCTTCAGCACTTTTTTGTCGATAGCGATACCTTTATCCCCGTTTTTTCTCGCATAGAGTTTACGTACCATCTCTTCGATCTCCGGGTCTTCGTTGATGTGCGGATAGAGCAGCTGGAGAGCCTCATCATTGACATAGAGCTTTTGTTTTTGGCCTCTCACCGCCATCTGCTTGAGCAGAAGATACATTACCGCCATTCCTGCAACAAATGATAGAACAAGCATCCACCATACCACTGGCTGTGACTGTTGAACCTCTTCAGACTCTGGCACAGAAACAGCTTGATCGCCGTTAGACTCAACATCTGAAGATGCCGTGCCATTGGGTACCGTGGCAACCAGTGCACTGCTGTCGCCTTTTACCTTGATCCTATACGATCCGACCTCTAGTGTCTCAAGACGTAAGCTTTTTGGGTTCCATACAGTAAAACTTCGCGCAGGAACCGTAAAATCTTTATCCGAGATCATTGCAAAGCTTTTTGTATAACTGCTATGGAGCTCGCCATTCTCCACCCTGCTCTCTGCCTTGGCATCATCGGAGAAGATCGTCACACCCTCGATCTCATAGGGAGGAAATTCGAAATCATCAAGATTTCCTTTCCCCTCTATCCTGATCGTAAGGTTTACGGGTTTGTTGACCTCTGTCTCAGTGGCATCGATTTTGGCATCAAGCGCAAACGCTCCGACAAGGTCACTTTCCTGAGGCCGTGGTTTTACCTTGATCATCAGTGTATTCGAAGCGATATCATACCACTGTGTGGCATAACGTCCAAAAAAGTCGCGACGGCTGAGATCTGCCTCTCCCAGCTTTGCCTTTGCTGCACCGATTGTAAGATTTCCTTCATGCTTTGGTGTGACCAGATACTCTTTTTCTACTACTATATTTCCGTTTTGGCGATACTGTTTTGGCTCACCCAGCGCCTTGCTGTAAAAGTCCTGCATCTCGGGATCAGCAAAATCGGAGAGCTTCGCACCCTGTATCCGGTCAGAGATAGAGAGATAGAGGCTGAGGATAAAACTCTCTCCTTCCATCACCTCTTTTTTCTCGCTCTTCAGCTTAAAGGAGTAGAGCGCATTCGCTGCAAGCTGCGGTGCCCTGGAAGCGACCACCTTGATGCTGATCGGTTCGGTCTGATAGCTTTTGCCGTCGATCTTCACCGTATAGGAGGGAATCGTCATATCTTTTTGAGGCACAAAACCAATGATCTTTGTCGTGATCTTTTCGCTTTTCATCTCTCCGTTGAGATAGGTCATACTGCGGCTGCTCTGCGTCGATGTTCCCACAACTGCTGCACCGTCTATCTGAGATATCTCGGGAAACACTATCTCGTCCCCCTCGGCCCTGATCTGTAGCTGTACAATGTTGCCCTCTATCACTTCAGGAGCAGAGACTTTTGCCTCTACGGATGCCGCATAAAGCACCGCAGATAACAGAGGGAAGATCATGGTCAGGATAAATAATTTTTTCATAAAATGCTCCTCTCAATGCTCAGCACTAAACACTTAACGCTCAATTTACCAAGGGTTTGCATGGCTCTTCTCCTCCTCTTTTTCCCGGCCCATCTGATACATCATCGTAGGCATCTTCTCTCCAGCCATCTTCTTCATCAATCGTTTCATCTCTTTGGCTCTCTCTTTCTCTTCTTCACTCATCTCTGCTTGCATGCCTGAAGCACTCTGCACTTGCTGCTTTTGCTCCTCGGGCTTTTTAGCTTTCTCTTTTTGCTGTTGCTGATCTTTCGCTTTTTGCTCTTTTTTTTCTTGAGGTTTTTGCTCTTCTTTTTTCTCTTTTTCATCTTCTTTTTTTTGTTGATCCTCTTTGCCCGATCTCTTCTCTTGATCCTGCTGCTTTTGCTGATTTTTCTGAGATTGACTCTTTTCTTGGTTCTTTTGCTCTTGACGGTTCTTTTTCTGATCTTTTTTTTGCTGATCCTGCTTCTTTTGATCTTGATTTTGATCTTGATTTTGCTCTTGTTTCTGATCTTGATTCTGTTGCTGTTTTTTCTCTTCTTCTAGTTGTTTCATCTGTTTTGCCAGATCAAGATTGAAACGTGTATCCTTATCCTCACGAACTTTCAAGGCTTTCTCATAAGCATCAATTGCCTTATCCCATGCTTTTTTCTGGAAATAGCTGTTACCAATATTGTGTTGTTTGATTCCTTCATCGATACCTTTGGCATTTTCATAGGATTTGATCGCTGCATCATAATTTTTTGACTTATATTGTGCATTACCGATGTCATACCGGGTTTGAGGCAGACGCTGATCAAGTGAGTCAAACAATGCTTCACTTTTTGTATACTCTTTTGCCTCATACGCGCTCTTTGCCTCTTCAATCGTCTTAAAATCCGTCAAGCCTGCATTTGCAAGAGTGAAGAGTGAAGCGTAAAACGTGAAGCGTGTCAGTATGCTTTTCAATGAAAAGCTTTTTTTTACAACGATCATTTTGAAAAAATACTTACTAAAATTTTTCATTTCTATTTTTCCTCCAGACACTTCTTCTCGGTATCGAACTCAATGCAATCAGCAACAGTAGCAGCCCGGCACCGAGAGGATAGTAGAAGAGTTCTACTCTCTCTTTGATCCTTACTTCACCCTGCTGTTTCTCCTGATACCTGTTTTTAATGAGCGCAGCCAGTTTGTCGATATCCTCTCTGCCGTGACCGGCCACTATCCCTTCACCACCGCTCTTCTGCGCCAAAGAAAGCAGCGCATCATTTCTCTGCGTGATAGCGATCGTCCCGTCTTCAAGCATATAGGGTTTCCCCTCTTGTGTCAAAACAGGTGCCCCTTTGGTCGTTCCGACAAGCACAACATAAAGATCGATACCACTTTGCTCCAGGATATCGGCAAACCCTGCGATCGCCTCCTCATCTCCTCCATCGGTGAAAAGCACGACGATCTTCGGCTCTTTTTTCTCCAGAACATCACTTGCCAGCAACCCAAGCTCGCTGAAATCGGTTGAGCCCATCGTCATATAGCTGTCATCTACCCCTTCCACCATCATCTGCAGTGTCTCTTTATCCGCAGAAAACGGGGCGAGAATAAAAGAGGAGTGTGCAAATGCAAGTACACCGATCTCATCGCTAGGCATCATTTCAAAGAACTCGGAGATTTTCTTTTTGGCAAATTCCAGACGGTTGGGATAGAGATCGGTACTACGCATCGAACCGGAGATATCAAGCCCGACCAGCAGACTCAAACCTTCGACATCTACGACTTTGTCCCCTTTCTCTATCACCGGACGTGCCAATGCTACGATCATCAGAAAGATGGCTACAAACATCGTGATGTTGCGCATCACCAAAGGGATCGTCTCATCACTGGCACTGAGACGCTTGAGTACCTTCTCATCAAAAACGCGGGAGAGCTTCTCTTTATTCGTAGAGATCAGGATAGCGAAGAGGATGAAGGGGACTATCAGTATCCAAAAAAGATAAGGATTGGCAAATATCATTTTTGGCTCCTTAACCGATGGCCTTCAGCGGTGCACACGTGCACATCGCTTCCGGTTCCGAAGCTACAAACGACAAACTGTTGTCGTTTGCTGACGCTTCTCATCCAAAAAAGATAAGGATTGGCAAATGTCATTTGTAGCTCCTTGGCTGACAGCTTTCATGGCATTGCTTCGATCCAACCACTACTGCTCCAATATTCCTCACTCCTAACTCCTCACTCCTCATTCTTTATATCCCCCTGCTGTTTCTGAAATAGATATAGAAAAGCAGGCTCAGTATCGCAAACAACAGAGGATAGATATAGAGATAGGTGTGCTGTACCACTCTCTTATCATCAATCTTGGTGACTTCAAGTCTGTCGATCTCCTCGTAGATACGGCTCAATTCACTGGCATCTCTGGCCCCGTAAGCCTCTGTCCCGCCTGCATCTGCCAAAACTTTGAGATAGGCTGCATCGTAGTCCCTGTTTGGATATCCGATCCCGATCACATAGAGTTTGATATCCTGTGATTTGATCATCTCTACGACATCCTCCAGCGCTATCCTGCTGCCGTTGTCGATACCGTCAGTCAGCAGGATGGCGATCCTGGATTTGGCTTTGGATTTGCTCATCATATTGTAACTCTGCACCAGCGCATCCTGTATCGCTGTACGTTTGCCGTTGATCATTCCGACATACTGCATAGCGATGATCTTCTGTAAAAACTCTTTTTCAAAGGTTAACGGAGAAGCCACAAAGGAGATCGCCCCGAAGCTTACCAGCCCGATACGGTCATTTTCACGTTTTCCGATAAAATCCTCTACCACCTCTTTGACCACTTCAAACTTGTTTTTCATAGGGTTCTGGAGATCAAACCCCTGCTGCAGCATCGACTCGCTCGCATCTGTGATCAGTGTGATATCGCGCCCCTCTTTTTTCGTATTGGTGTAGCTGTGAGAAAGTACGGGAGAAGCCAGTGCGATAACCGCCGAGACGATCCCAAACCATTTGAGGAAAAGAAGCAACGAACTTTGATGTACGCTGTTTGCCACCAGTTTTTCTACATGGGGGAAAAAGATCGCCCGGCTCCGCTCCTTGCACCACTTTGCACAGAGCAGAAACGGAAGGATCAACAGCAGTAGATAGGGGAACTCGAAACTAAATTGACTCATCCGCGATCCTCACAAAGAGATGGAACTGATTGAGCGTCTGCTGGTCCACTTCATTGACCACTTTTTTGTATTTGTACTGTTCAAGCATCGGTTCAAGCTGGCTAAAGAGCTCTTTTCTTCTCTCATCGGTTGCCAGCAGCCTTGCATATTTGGTGGCCTCATAGGCAGCATGCTTGCTGTCCTCCCAGTCTATCTGCTTGAGCCTTTCCAGATACATTTTTGCAAGATTAACCTTGCGGTTCTCCCAGAACTTTTTTGCCACAAAGAAAAGTATCCCGAATCCCAGCAGAGCAAAAAAACCGATCAATCCCCAATAAAGATAAAAGGAGTGGTCCGGTATCTCCAGAAGCGGCTTGATATCCCGAAGCTGTGCGGTCAGATTCTGCTCATTTGCATTCGCAAAAGTGAATAATGAATAATGAATAATGAATAGTTTTGGCATGTCTGGCATCCTAAAACTTTTACAAAAACCAAGCTTTTTGAAAAAAAGCATACATAAATTTTTAATTTTTAATTTTTCATTATTCATTATCATGCTCTCCTCATCGATTTCATCAGCTTCAGCGCGGGCTCTTCATGGGTATAGACTTTGACAAAACGTATCCCCTGTTTTTTAAACTGGGTGTAGAGCTTCTCATCATTCTGATGGATTGCTTTCTTGTAGGCATTCAGCGCCCCGGTATTGATATCGCCTTCGAAACTTCTTTTGCTCTCCATATCGATCAGCCTCAGATATCCCAGTTCGCTCGGATCCTCTTCGAACCGATCCCTTATGATCACAGCCACGATATCATGCTTGACGCTCAAAATCCGCAGATCGATCTCGCCGATAAAATCCGAAAGGATAAAAAGCAGCGACTTCTTTTTCAGACGCGTGTTAAGCATCTCCGTGAGTCTGGCAAAATCCGCCTCTTTCCCCAGCAGCTCAAATGTTGTGACATCCTCTACCGCTTTATGGATGGAAAAGTGTTTTTTACTCGGTCTGCTGCGCTCATAGAGCCTGTCGGCAAAAAGGATATGGGTAAAGAGATCACTGTTCTTTACCGCTGAAAACCCCAGCGTTGCCACCAGTTCAGCCAGGATATCGCTCTTTTGCCTCACGGTTCCAAAGTACATCGACCCGCCAAGCATCGAAACGACCACCACATTGAGCTCCCGCTCCTCCTTATAGATCTTGACATAGGGTTTTCCCAGTTTTGCAGTGGTCTTCCAGTCGATCTTTCTTACATCGTCCCCGTAAACATATTCACGAAGTTCCGCAAACTCAAATCCTTCACCCTGGAAGAGCGAAGCATTGTTTCCGTGCATATCACCATAGACCTGTTTTTTGGTTTTGAGAATGATCTTTTTTGCCGTACGATTCATCGGTGCAGCTCCGATAACTCAGTGAATCGCGCGCCCAAACGAAGTGACAAGTGCCCTTGGGGCGAATAGTGAATAGTGAATAGTTTCGGACTGCTTTCCTTTGAAAAGCTTTTGTTATTTAGGATAAAAGCATTGCTGAGCAATACATACGAACACTCCTCATTCTTCATTCTTATCTCCTCACTTTCCATAATGCACTGCATTATGGAATCGGTACTGCCGCCAGGATCTTCTCGATGATCATATCATGTGTCATCTCTTCTGCCTGTGCTTCATAGCTGAGAATAACACGATGCCTAAGAACCTCTTTGGCGATATATGCCACCTCAATCGGTGAGACATAATCCTGTCCTTTCAGGTAGGCAATCGCACGTGCGGCTTTATACATATCGATACTTGCCCTTGGGCTTGCCCCGAACTCGATATAAGCTTCAAGATCCTCAAGTCCATACGCTCCAGGCTCACGTGTGGCATGTACCAGTTCGATGATATAGGCTTCAATCTCTTCATCCATATGCACCGCAAGCGCCTCTTTGCGAATCGTCTCCAGATCATCAAGGCTTGCAACCTGATTGATCTCTTCAAATCCGTTGTTGGCTACCCTGCGGGCGATCTCAAGCTCCTCCTCTTTGGTGTTATAACCCACCACCACTTTCAGCATAAAACGATCCAGTTGAGCCTCTGGAAGCTCATAAGCCCCCTCCTGCTCTACCGGGTTTTGCGTCGCCATGACCAAAAATGGAAGATCGATCTTGAAGGTATCATCACCGATCGTCACCTGACGCTCCTGCATCACTTCAAGCAATGCCGACTGTACCTTTGCAGGTGCACGGTTGATCTCATCGGCCAGAAGAAGGTTGGTAAATACCGGGCCTTTTTTGATCTTGAAAGAGTTGTTTGAAGGATCATAGATCTCTGTTCCGATGATGTCCGAGGGGAGCAGGTCCGGGGTGAACTGCACACGTTTGAAGTTCAACCCCAGCGTCTTGGCCAGCGCATTTACCGCTGTCGTCTTTGCCAGCCCCGGTACACCCTCAAGGAGGATATGCCCCCGGCAGATAAGGCCTGCCAAGAGGCCTTCAACCATTTTCTCCTGTCCTACAAGCACTTTGGAAATCTCAGATTTAATAGTGGCAATCACTTGACTCACTTTCTTCTCCTATCTACGGCTATATATGAATAGCCTGAGTATACTTTAATGAAATTAATTGAAAGTAAATAACCGCCCTGGTGAAGGCGGTTCCCATTAGCGCTCCCCGAACGCTTCGCTCATGGTTTTGGTAATAGGTTTTGTGATATATTGCCATACAGTTCTCTCTCCGGTAATGATATCGATTTGCGTGGTCATTCCAGGAGTAACATCGATCTGTTTCCCATTTTTGGCAAGCAGTGTTGTTTTATTCAGTATCACTTTCACTTTAAAGTAATATTTTTCGCCATTTTCTGTTTTCTCAACCAATGTATCCGGGCTGATATAGGAAACTTCACCATCGAAAATTCCATAAATACTATAATCATAGGCATCCAGCTTTACCGCTACTTCCTGCCCCTTCTCGACAAATGACACATCAGATGTCGGCAGCTTGGCTTCAATGATCAGCTTATCGCCGAACGGCACAAGTTCCATGATGACATCACCGCCTCTTACTCTCGCTCCCTTGGTTGTCACAAGAATATTTTTGACGATAGCATCCATGGGTGATCTGATATCTGTCCACTCCAAAGTAATTTTTTTATCCGCCAGCTCCTGCTCTTTCATGGAGAGTTCTTCTTCGGCTTTTGTCATCTCGGTCTGGGAGTCCTGGAAATATTTGTTTCTTACGTTTGAGAGTTTTCCCTTGAGATCCGCGATCTGTCTTTTCAGCTTGATGATCTCCGCAGAACCGATATCACCGGTTTCAAGAAGCGGCAGGTTGTTCTGAAGCTCCTCTTCTGCCAATGCCAATGATTCATTGATCGCCGTGGTCTGGTCATTGATCGCCTGCTGGCGTCTTTTAAAGAGTTCGGTCTGGTTTGCTATAAACTCCGGATACTCCTTCAGCTCATCAGGGAAAACCAGCGGCTTGTCAAACACTTCGGCCTGAAGTCTGATCAGTGTTGCTTTCAAAGCCGCTACTTTTGACTTGCTCTCGTCATATCCTGCTTTTGCCTTGTCCTGCTCAAGCAAAATTAGCTTCTGCCCCTCTTTGACATGCTGACCTTCCCTGACATAGATCTGCTCTATTACACCATCCGTGGCAGCCTGAATCTCCTGTGTCTTCGCAGTAGCGATCACCTGCCCCTCGGCATGGGATATCTGATCAAGTGTAGCAAACTGGGACCAGATCAAAAACGGGATGATCAATAAAAAAAGTGAACCAAAAATAATCCACAATGGATTGACTTTTGTGATCAATGGTATATGTTCTCTCATGCGTTACTCTTTTCTTGATTCTCTGCTATCGGTGCAGTATTTTCGGCAGCAGCTTTTGCGGATGACTGTGCTGCCTGCTGTTTTGCGTTTGCCAGTTTGCCGAGTATCTCATCCCTTGCTCCATCCATTACAATACCCTGCGGCGTCATGATGATAATCCGGTCGACCAATCTCAATAATGCAGGCTTATGCGTGACAACAACCAGTGTCTGATCTTTTGCAATATTTGATCCCAGAATCTGTATGATCCTCTTTTCGGTCATATCATCCATATTGGCTGTAGGTTCATCAAGCAACCATATTTTCGGGTTTGTCAGCAACATTCTTGTGATGGCGATCAGCTGCTTCTGCCCTCCGGATACACTGTTGCCCCCTTCAGGTATGATCGTATCAAGCCCTTTTGGCAGGCTGTTGATCAACATGGAGAGTCCTGTCTTCTCTGCTGCCTCCATGATCTTCACATCATCCACCCCGACAAGGCCGAGCACAAGGTTGTCCCTGAGTGTTCCCGATATCAGTCGTGTACTTTGGGAAAGATACCCTATCGTTTCGCTGATCTTGTCTCTTGCGATCTGCTGAATATCGATATTGTCAAGCAGGATTTTACCTTCTGTCGGTGCATATAGCCCCGCCAGCATCTTAAGCAGTGTTGATTTTCCCGAACCGATGACTCCAAGAATCGCAATCTTCTCTCCAGGTTTTATCGCCAGATTGGAAACAGCGACCGTTGGCGTCTCCTCGCCATAATTGAATTTGACGTTGCTGCAGCTATACGTCGGGGTTTGAATTTCGGGGAAAAGAGGTTTTTCAACACCTTCATTGTCATTGGGAAGTGCATAGATATTGTCTATATCTTTTACTGCTATTTTCGCCCTTCCCCACTGCATAAAGAGGTTTGGCAGCATCGCCAAAGGAGAAAGCACTCTACCGGAAAGTATCGATACGGCGATCAATCCCCCCATCGTAAGCGTATCTGTCGTACTGACGATATACGCCCCCAGTGCGATAAGCCCGACATAGCTTAGCTGTTGCAGGAACGCGGCAAGATACCCTGACAACTCGCTGTAATGTCTGATGGCAATGTCGTCATAGATAGCATCCTCGCTTAAAGCATTCCATTTGCTCAGGACCGCATAGCCGTGGCCTGACGCTTTTACCGTCTCTACACTCTCCACTGCCTCAACCAGAAGTCCCAGTTTTTTGTTCGATGCTGCAACCGACTGCATTGTCAAAAACTCGATCTTCTTTTTAAAGAAAAATGCCGTCATCAGGGACAAAGCAAAAAATATCATCGGAACCATTCCCATGTAAAACCCACCGACCATGATAATAATCAGCAGAAAGAATATGGTAAAGGGAAGATCTATAATAAAATAGAGCGCCGCTGTTGATATGAAAGAACGGATCGCGATATAGCTCTGAAGCTGGGCAGACAATGTACCGATACTTTGAGGCACAGCATCAAGTCTGATCTTCAGAAAACGGTCGAAAATATTGTGTGAATAGCTTTTGTCTATTTTTACTGAGGCATGATCAAGGATCACCGACCTGGCGACCTTCAGTACCATTTCCAATAATATCGCGATAAATACACCGATAACAAGCCATATCAGTGTGGACATTCCATGGGTTGGGATGACCCTGTCATACACCTGCATACTGAAAAATGAAGTTCCCAGAGCCAGGAAATTGATGCTGAACGTTGCAATCGCCGCGTGAACAATACGCGGTTTTTCTTTGAGAGCAACTTTCTTGAACATCTCATAGGCACTTTTGCTCGCTTCAGCTTTTCTTTTTTCCCGTATTGGAGTGTAGAGTACCGTCTCTTTGAGATCATGGTATCTTATCCCTTCCCTACTGTCGCACTTATATTGTCCGTTTGGAAGCTGTTCCAATACGATACAGAGCCCCTCACCCGGGACCAAGGCAAGCGAAGGCAGCATCTCTGCATTGATACTCTTTGTCCATTTTGGCTTGATCAGGTTGAATGCATCAAAGATTTTCTCATAATAGGCAACAGCAACCTCATTGCTTACACTGCTATGCGCCAAGAGTTGTTTTTCAAGCTCATCATACTCATACTTTGAAAGCTTAAAATTTGAGAAATGCGGCAGCGAACACGTTTGCGTCAGCCAAGCACTGTCTTCTTTCAATGCCTCCAAACTTTTGTAAAATTCAGTTTGAGTCTTTTTGACTTCATTATCTTCCAGTCTCATTTAACCCCCGTCATTTTTTTATTTTCTAACAATATATGCTTCATCATAAATGATATTTCTTATCTTTCTTGCTGCGGCAAGAGCCTCTACTGCACGCTCATATGAACCAACAAATTGCTGGCCATCTTCTGTTGTAGATATTTTAAGGTTTTGTTTTTCAAATTTCTTTTTCATCATTTCATCCAATTGCAGATCAAACTGGACATAATATTTTGGATGCGCAGGGGTGCTGCCGGCATTTTTCTTCTCTGTTTTTGCCACCCTTCCCTGCTCAGCGTTTCTGCGTTTCGCAGCTTCGGCTTTGGCTACTCTTGCCTCTTCAGCTTTTCTGAGTTTCTCAGCTTCCGTTTTTGCTTTGGCGATTCTTGCCTCTTCAGCTTTTCTGAGTTTCTCTGCTTCCGCTTTCGCTTTGGCGATTCTTGCCTCTTCAGCTTTTCTGAGTTTCTCCGCTTCGGCTTTGGCAACTCTCGCCTCTTCCTCTTTTCTGCGTCTCTCAGCTTCCGCTTTCGCTTTGGCGATTCTTGCCTCTTCAGCTTTTCTGAGTTTCTCTGCTTCGGCTTTGGCAACTCTCGCCTCTTCCTCTTTTGCCTCACTTCTGATAGCTGCTTTCAGCATTTGGTAGTCTGCCGTCTTGACTGTCCCTTTTACATTATTCGCTACTGTATCAGATGGACCTGCTGTCCCTTTCTCCTGTTTCGTTTTTTGATGCCCTTTGGCAGGCAGTATATTCATAGATGGGATAAATACCTTATCCGCATCTTCCGACGATGCAGTTCTTATTGGCTCTTTTGTCCCTGTTTCAGGCAGCATCTTCATCATATCGCTTTTGCCGCTCAAGAGCAAAAGCTGGTACCCGGAGACTAAAAGTGTCGATTTGGTCTCCGCAAATGCCATTTGGTTTTGCGTTAATTCCCTGGAGGTATTCACCAGATCCAGCCACTGCCTCTTCCCGGCCAGGAACAATCTCGTATAAGACTCAAAGACTTTTTGGGAAGAGGAGATCGAACCCGATTGCGAATTGACCCGGCTTGAAGAGGATATGTAGTCATTATAGGCAAACATAATCTTGTTGATAAGATCCTGCTGGGTTGAAAGCTTCTCCTGTCTAAGCTGCATGATTTTCGCTTCTGCCTGTTCTATTCCTGACACTGCTGAAAGGCCGGCTCCGAATGAAGCATCAACTGTGACATAGACCCTTGTTTCTCTTGTACTGTCGTTATAATAGTAGTCATTGCTTCCCGCCCCTCTCTCCACCTTCAAAGAGACATTCGGCATGAACACTGCTTCTGCCTGCGACTTTTCCGCTTCGGCATAGTCTATCAAAGCATCATATTTTTTCAGAGTGGGATGGGTTTTTATCATTGATTTGATAAGCTTGTCCAGAGAAGCGAAATCAAAAGCTGTTCTCCCCTCAACTTCGAGATCCCCTTTAAAATCATGATTCGTCAAGAGTTCTATCTGGGAGAGTGATGCCTGCATACTCGCTTTTGCATAGTTGATATCTGTCTGCATCTGATAGAGCCTTGCCCTTAAAAGCTCCATATCCGATTTGGAAGAGACACCCGCTTCTATACGTCTTGCAAGCATATCCTTGAGTATATTCAGCTGTTTTTGCCCCTCCGATAATGCTTCAAGATCACCTTGGGCTTTTAGATATATTTTCAGTGCATTCAAGAGCGTATCTACCAACATATATCCGCTTTCCCCCAAACCGGATTCAGAATTATATCGATTGGCAACAGCCATATCATACGTGGCGTC
>JACXUO010000104.1 GCA_014763885.1 Campylobacterales bacterium | reverse complement strand
CTAGTGAGCTGTGTCTGAATCTTGCGATTCACGCAACTAAAAGTTTCGCTGTCATGATATACGCTTGAGTATTCTCAAATATATATTACCTATTACTTGATTCATCTGAATTGCTTCAGAATCATCAGCAGACTTTCTTGCCGACCTCCTGGGAAGGAGGTCGGTTGTGAATCACATGTCGGTGTGATTCACGAGAGATCTATTCCAAATTTTTAAAGAACTTTTCGGTTTTAACCTTAAAACCCGAGAAGCGGAATTCTAACATTCATTCACTTCCCAGACAATAAGAACCGCTAATATTTTCTCAGTTAATCTAAACAACTTTTTCAGAGAACTTCTCTTTAAATTTGTTTTCTTTAATTAACCAAAACAACATTAGCGGTTGTTATTGGTGGAGCTATGCGGGATCGAACCGCAGACCTCCTGCGTGCAAGGCAGGCGCTCTCCCAGCTGAGCTATAGCCCCATTTTGGTGGGTCTGGGTGGATTTGAACCACCGACCTCACCCTTATCAGGGGTGCGCTCTAACCAACTGAGCTACAGACCCAGGTCGTTCTCTTCTTTTCTAGTAATTCAGAGACAATTTATGTGAAAGCTCGCTTAAGCTCGTAACCTTTATATCTTAAAGGAGGTGATCCAGCCGCAGGTTCCCCTACGGCTACCTTGTTACGACTTCACCCCAGTCATGAACCACAAAGTGGTAAGCGCCCTCCCGAAGGTTAAGCTACCTACTTCTTTTGCAATCCACTCCCATGGTGTGACGGGCGGTGTGTACAAGGCCCGGGAACGTATTCACCGCGACATTCTGATTCGCGATTACTAGCGATTCCGACTTCATGGAGTCGAGTTGCAGACTCCAATCCGGACTACGAGAAGTTTTTTGAGATTCGCGCACTGTCGCCAGCTAGCAGCTCTTTGTACTTCCCATTGTAGCACGTGTGTAGCCCATCCCATAAGGGCCATGATGACTTGACGTCGTCCCCGCCTTCCTCCGGTTTATCACCGGCAGTCTCTTTAGAGTTCTCAACTAAATGGTAGCAACTAAAGACAAGGGTTGCGCTCGTTGCGGGACTTAACCCAACATCTCACGACACGAGCTGACGACAGCCATGCAGCACCTGTCACTGCGTTCCCGAAGGCACCAATCTATCTCTAGAAAGTTCGCAGGATGTCAAGGGATGGTAAGGTTCTTCGCGTTGCATCGAATTAAACCACATGCTCCACCGCTTGTGCGGGCCCCCGTCAATTCCTTTGAGTTTTAATCTTGCGACCGTACTCCCCAGGCGGTCAACTTAACGCGTTAGCTACGTTACTAATCTTTTTAATAAGACCAACAACTAGTTGACATCGTTTACGGCGTGGACTACCAGGGTATCTAATCCTGTTCGCTACCCACGCTTTCGCACCTCAGCGTCAGTCTTGATCCAGGAAGGCGCCTTCGCCACTGATGTTCCTCCAGATATCTACGCATTTCACTGCTACACCTGGAATTCCCCTTCCCTCTATCAGACTCTAGATTAGCAGTATCAGAAGCAATTCCTAGGTTGAGCCCAGGGCTTTCACAACTGACTTACTAGTCCACCTACGCGCGCTTTACGCCCAGTAATTCCGAATAACGCTTGCACCCTCTGTATTACCGCGGCTGCTGGCACAGAGTTAGCCGGTGCTTCTTCTAAAGGTAACGTCAAGCTAGCAAGGTATTAACTTACTAACCTTCCTCCCAATTGAAAGTGCTTTACAACCCTCAGGCCTTCTTCACACACGCGGTATGGCTGGATCAGGGTTTCCCCCATTGTCCAATATTCCCCACTGCTGCCTCCCGTAGGAGTCTGGGCCGTGTCTCAGTCCCAGTGTGGCTGATCATCCTCTCAAACCAGCTAGAGATCGTCGCCTTGGTGAGCCTTTACCTCACCAACTAGCTAATCTCACCTGGGCTCATCCTATAGCGCGAGGTCCGAAGATCCCCCGCTTTACTCCGTAGAGCATATTCGGTATTAGCATGCGTTTCCACATGTTGTCCCCAACTATAGGGTAGATTCCCAGGCATTACTCACCCGTCCGCCACTCGTCAGCAAAGAAAGCAAGCTTTCTTCCTGCTACCGTTCGACTTGCATGTGTTAAGCCTACCGCCAGCGTTCATTCTGAGCCAGGATCAAACTCTTCAGTTTAATCTTGCTAGATGTATTTAATGTCTGTCCCCAGACGAATAAAACACTCGGAATTGACAAGTTAAAGCATGATAAATAAAAATTACTTACCAATACATATTTGTCATTTTCGAGATTTTTTATTAGGTCACTCACTTAAGGAGCTTCCACATAAATTATCTCTGAATTACCATATTTTTAAAGAACTTAGGTCTTTCCGATCACTTCAAAAGCGCTTCGCTTTTCGTTCTCGGTAAGCCGCTTATTATAATCAGTCTCAAACCAGGCTGTCAACAATCTTTTCAAATTATTTTCAGCAACTTTTCAATTCAAAACCCATCAAATCGCCGCTTTATCACCCCCGCAACTCGCCGCTCATCTCATCAATCAGCGTCTCGTCGTGAAGTGAGGCGTATTCTATACACTTTAAAAAACTCCGCAACCCCAAAGCACCACTTTTTTTCACTTTTTTGACGCTTTTTTTAACCACCCAAACTTATCCCGTTTCTCCAACAACTTACCCAATACTTATCCACAGAGTTATCCACTTTTGCGGGTTTTCCAGCAATTTACACCCGCTCAACAACCTTCTTAACAAACCAAAACATGACCCACAAATTCTCAACAGGCC
>JACXUO010000031.1 GCA_014763885.1 Campylobacterales bacterium | reverse complement strand
TCCCATATCTTCGGATATGGGACATTTCTTTTCACCTCTGAAAATCATTTTTCGAAACTTCTCATCACTCTTTTCTAAAATTTCTAAAATCTATCCCTTGCGGTAAAACGCTAATGTCCTGAGTACACAATCTATATACTTTGACCAAGAATATGCTATACTTTATAAAAGAAGATAAAGAATAAGCACCTAAAGGATAGAAAATGGTTGGAGTGGCAAGATGCAGAAAGGCATTTACGATGGTGGAGCTTGTGTTTGTGATCGTGGTGATCGGGATCCTGGCGGCGATCGCGATACCGAAACTTGCGGTGACAAGGGATGATGCAGTCATCACCAAAGCGATCAACACGGTAGCTGCCGTGCGGAGTGCCATTGCAACGGAACGTTCAAAAAATATACTCATGGGCAATTACGATGACTTCAACAAAACATCGATCGGCCATACAGGCACTCAGGTCTTTACGGGCTTGCTTGAGTATCCGGTCGCGGAGTGTACGGGGAGCGAAAAGGATTGTTGGGTGGTGGGAGGAACGGATAGTCAGCCTACTTATACCTTCAGAGGCCCTACGGGGGATGTGATCTATACCTATAAAAACAAAAAATTTGTCTGTACTTCCCTAGAAGCGGTCTGTAAAGTGTATGATGACCATCATGTCGATTGATTTTTGGTAAAAAAAGCATTTGTGAACTATTATCAGGTTGCATTATTAAAAACCCATAGCCCTGTTTTTACATACGTTTCGGCTACCAGGTATGAGATCGGGGCGGTGGTTTCTGTCCCGGTCAAATCTCTCTATAAACTCCTCACTAAAAAGGCCTGTCCTGTCGGATCAACAGCAAGCAGCCTATGATCAACTCCTCGATAAGGAGAGAGCCCTGCTTTTCGGCGTCACCGGGGCAGGAAAGACGGAGATCTTTATCACTTTGATGGCAAAGATGCTTGAGGAGGGGAAAAGCACGGTATTTCTGATGCCGGAGATCTCACTCACGCCCCAGATGGAGAAGCGTCTGAAAAGGTATTTCGGCGAACGTGTTGCCATGTGGCACTCCAAGCTGACCAAGAAGAAAAAAGAGAGCATCCTCGAGGGGATATACAGCGGCGAGATACGTATCGTGGCGGGGGCGCGTTCGGCGCTGTTTGTCCCGCTGCAAAACCTGGGGCTGATCATCGTGGATGAAGAGCATGACGACAGCTACAAGGCGATGACACGGCCGCGCTACCATGCCAGGGATGTTGCCGTGCTGATGGGGCAGAAGCTCGGGGCCAAAGTGCTTCTGGCCTCTGCCACGCCGAGCATGGGCTCTTATACAAAATATGATGTGGTGAAGCTGGACAGACCCTTTGTCCAGACAGCGAAACGCTACAGCTTTATCCCCGGCGACACGGTCAACAAGGCGATCCTGAAGGCCCTGAAGGAGAACTACCGCAGGGGCGGGCAGTCCCTGCTTTTTCTGCCGACACGCGGCAACTTCAAATACCTCTACTGCGAAAAGTGCGGCAAGACGCATCTCTGCCCTTTCTGCTCCGTGGGCATGGCGCTGCACCGCAACCACAGGCACCTGAAGTGCCACTACTGCAACTACACCGAGGCGATCAGGGAGAGCTGCAGCTACTGCGGGCATTCGCCGCTGAGAAGCGAGCGTATGGGTACGCAGGAGGCGGTGGAGGTGATAGAAGCGGCGATCGATGGGATCAAAGTAGAGAAGTTCGACAGGGACAGCATCACCACGGCAAACAAGCTCAAGCAGGCGCTGCAGCGTTTCGAGAAGAGGGAGAGCGACCTGCTGCTGGGCACGCAGATGCTCTCCAAGGGGCATGACTACGCGGATATCACCCTCTCGGTGATCATGGGTCTTGACCATATCCTGGGGCTGGCGGACTACCGTGCCAGAGAGCGGGCGATGAGCCTCTTCTTCCAGATCGCGGGGCGCAGCGGACGGGCAAAGGCGGCGGAGGTGGTCGTGCAGACAGGGGACCCGGAGTTTTTCAAAAGCTGCCTGGAGGACTACGAGTCCTTCATCAAAGAGGAACTCTCTTTTTTGGAGATGATGGGGTATCCCCCCTTCGCCTCGCTCGCACGGATACTGATCGCCCACAAAGACGAAAGCAAGGCAGCCAAGATCACGCTCGATACTGTCGCAAAACTCAAATCCTTCGAAGCGGTAGAGATCGTAGGGCACGGCAAAGCGCCGGTCGAAAAGATCGCCAACAAGTACCGCTTCCATATTCTGCTCAGGGCAAAAAGCAGGGTGCCTCTGCTCAAGGCCCTCCATGCAGTGGACTGTAGAGAGATAGAGATCGATATGGACCCGGTCGAATTTTCGTAAAAGCAATGCTTTTAAATGAGGAGTGAGGAACTAGGAGTGAGGAGTGTTGGTATGCTTTTCTGCGAAAAGCTTTTATTGAACAGAGAGGGATAGTTAAGGGTTTAGGGTTTGCTATTGCTTTGCAATGCTGATTGTTAAGGTTTTTTGATAGAATACGATATGAGTATTTTAGAGAAAAAAAGTTATGATTTTGCAATACGGATCGTCAAATGCAGCGAATATCTGCAAATTGAGAAGAAAAAGTATGTACTGAGCAAACAGTTACTTCGTTCCGGTACAGCAATAGGTGCATTGATCGCTGAAGGAAAATATGCGCAGTCCAAATCGGACTTTATCAACAAGCTGTACGTTTCTCTGAAAGAGGCCAATGAAACCAAATATTGGCTGCGCCTTTTAAAAGATTGCAGTTATCTTGAAAAAAATATAGTAGATAGTTTGTTGAACGATATCGATGAGTTGATCAAAATGCTATCCGCAAGTACAAAAACAGCAAAAGAGAATCATCATGAAAAATAAAATAGAAACGGAGTTTCTTTTCATAAACTCCTCACTCCTCACTCCTCACTCCTCATTTTTTCCTCAAGGAGGAAAACTGTGAAAGAGAGATTTCCTACAAAGAAGATCTATGTCGGCAATGTGGCCGTAGGAGGGGATGCTCCTATCTCGGTGCAGTCGATGACCTACAGCGATACGCATAATGTGGAAGCAACCGTTGAGCAGATCAACAGGCTTCACTTTGCAGGTGCGGATATGGTGCGTGTCGCTGTACCGAAGATGGAGGATGCGCTGGCGCTGGAGGAGATCAAGAAGCGCATCTCGCTGCCGCTGATCGCGGATATCCACTTTGACTACAAATTGGCGCTTGAAGCAGCAAAATGGGTGGACTGTATCCGTTTCAACCCCGGGAATATCGGCGAGAAGAACCGCATCAAGGAGATCGTCAAAGCATGCCAGGAGAGGAATCTTCCGATCCGTGTAGGGGTCAATGCGGGAAGTCTGGAAAAAGAGTTTGAGGACCGGTACGGAGCGACCGCCGAGGGGATGGTGGCGAGTGCGGAGTACAATATCAAGTTCCTTGAAGACCTCGGCTTTACCGATATCAAGGTGTCGCTCAAAGCCAGTGATGTGGACCGTACGGTAGAGGCCTACCGGATGCTGCGGCCGAAGAACAACTACCCGTTCCATCTCGGGGTGACGGAGGCCGGCACTATCTTCCATGCCACGGTCAAGTCTGCGATCGGGTTGGGGGCACTGCTGCTTGACGGGATAGGTGATACCCTGCGTGTCTCGATCACCGGAGAGCTGGAAGAGGAGATCAGGGTAGGCAAAGCGATCCTCAAAGACAGCGGGCGCGTACAGGAGGGGCTTAATATCATCTCCTGCCCGACCTGCGGGCGTATAGAGGCGGATCTGGTCTCAGCAGTGGCGGAGGTGGAGAGGCGCACGGCGCATATCAAAACACCAATGGATGTCTCCGTGATGGGGTGCGTGGTCAATGCCATCGGCGAAGCCAAGCATGCGGATGTGGCGATCGCCTACGGAAAGGGCTCGGGGCTGATCATGGTAAAGGGTGAGGTGGTAGCACGCCTGCCGGAGAGTGAACTGGTGGACAGGTTTGTAGAAGAGGTTGAGAATTTTGCAAAGCAAAATGCTGAGTGAATAACTAATAACGAATAGTGAATAGTTTTGGTATGCTTCCGTGTCAGGAAAGCTTTTATTTTAAAAGGTTAAAGAAAATGTATCATATAAAAGTTTTACAGTGTAAAACAAACAATCACTATTCGTTATTCACTATTCATCATTCACTGACACCGAAGGTGTATTAATGGAGAACATGTACAACTTGAACATCGAACGTGCGGTTCTCTCCGCGATCATCTTCGACCCTGAGATCTACGAAGAGGTCGCGGCAAAGCTCAAACCGCATGACTTTTATCTTCCCTTCCATCAGCACCTCTTTGCCGCGATGGAAGAGCTTTCGCATGAAGAGAAGCCGATCGATGAGGAGTTTTTGCGCAGCAAACTGAAAAACAAAGGGAAGTTTGACGAGGTCGCGATGCTTGACCTGCTCTCGGTCAACCCGATCTCCAATACCGCAGCCTATCTTGCGGAGATCAAGGCAAAGTCCAGCAAGCGTGCACTTGCGACACTGGCAACAGAGATCAGAAAAACAACGATCGAAGATGACCTTCCTGCCCATGAGGTGATGAACCTTGTAGAGAAAAAGCTCTACGAGATCACACAGGACAGCAGTAATGAGAATTTCAGGGAAGCCAACGAAATTACTCTCTCGATGCTCGAAGAGATCAACCGTCTTAAAGCGATGGGCAACTCCAAGCTGATCGGTACGGATACGGGATTTAAAAATCTCAATGAGAAAACTTCCGGATTCGGGAAAGGGGACCTTGTCATTGTCGCTGCGAGGCCCGCGATGGGGAAAACGGCATTTGTACTCAATATGGCGCTCAAGGCGATCGAACGGGACGAAGGTGTCGCATTCTTTTCGCTTGAGATGCCTGCGGAACAGCTGATGCTCAGGATGCTCTCGGCCAAGACCTCCATACCGCTGCAGTCGCTCAGAGTGGGTGACCTGACGGATGAGCAGTGGTCACAGCTCTCGGCAGCGACCGATGATATCTCCAAAAAGAAGCTCTTTGTGGATGACGGGGGACATGCGACGATCCACCAGGTGAGAAGCAAGCTACGCAAGCTCAAGTCCAGACACCCTGAGATCTCTATCGCGATCATCGACTACCTGCAGCTGATGAGCGGAGACGGGAAGGAAGGAAGACAGCAGGAGGTTTCAGAGATCTCAAGAGGGCTGAAGCAGCTTGCCAGAGAACTCCAGATACCGATTGTTGCACTCTCCCAGCTCAACCGCGGGCTGGAGGCAAGGGAAAACAAACGTCCGATGCTTTCAGACCTGCGCGAATCGGGGGCGATAGAACAGGATGCGGATATCATCCTCTTTGTCTACCGCGATGATGTCTACCGTGAAGCCAAAGAGAAAGAGAAAGAGATGAAGGCCAAAGCGGAAGGCAAGGAGTACAGTTCGGAGTTCAAAAAGAAATCCGAAGAGGAGGCGGAGATCATTATCGGAAAACAGAGGAATGGTCCGACCGGTACGGTCGACCTGATCTTCCAGAAGCGTTTTACCCGGTTTGTGGATGCTTCACACTCTCCGGCCTTTGAAGTGGTTTACGAGGAGGGGGATATCCCGATGAACGAAGGCAATATCGAGCTTCCACCGATCTAGGATGTTCAGCGCTTAGTATTCGGCGTTCAGAGGGGGGATGGATGCAACTGGAAAAACCTCGGCTATTTAACGATACAAAAAGCTTTGTATGGGTGATGTCTGCTCTTGGTATGCTCCTTCTTTTTCGGCTTTTTTTCTCCTATCAGGAGTATAGAGAATTTATCTCAAAACCTTTCTACTACACCTATGCGGATGTGCTCAGCGAAAAGACAAAACACTCTCAGGGGAAAAGTTACAAGGTTTTGAAACTTCATGCGGAGAACGGGCTGCATTTTCTCACCACTTCCTACGGCAAAGAGTCCTATGCAGAGAGACGCTTGCGTCTTCAGATCTTTCCCGATGAGAAGATCGGTTTTAGGGGATATATGGGCACTTTTTTTGTCAACTCCCGTATCAGGGAAGTGCTCCCCGTGCAAAGCGGATACAAGGATAGACTGCTGGCCGCAGTGGCGGCACAGCATGACTCCGGGCCGCTTGCCTCGTTTTACAATGCGATCTTTTTTGCTGCGCCGTTATCTGATGCTCTCAGGGAGCAGGTCAGCAAACTCGGTGTGAGCCATTTGATCGCATTGAGCGGTTTTCACCTGGGGATTCTCTGGGGAATCATCTACGGGCTGATAAAGATGGTTTATACCCCCTTACAGCAGAGATATTTTCCTTACCGCTTTATCCTGATCGATGCGGGAGTGGCAACATTGACCCTTTTGGCACTCTATCTCTGGTTTGTGGGATTCCCTCCCTCACTGGTACGCTCCTATGCCATGCTGCTGGCAGGGTGGGGACTCCTGATTGCAGGAATGGAGCTTCTGAGCTTTGCTTTTCTCTTTACAGTGGCAGCGATGCTGCTGGCACTTTTCCCCTCACTCCTCTTCTCCCTGGGCTTCTGGCTCTCCGTGGCCGGTGTATTTGCCATCTTTCTGCTGGTGCAATATGCGCAGGCCATCGACAGGCGTATCCAGGCGCTGCTGGTGATACCGGTGGGGATCTTTGTGCTGATGCTCCCCGTGGTGCACGGTACCTTTGGGGTGACGACACCCTATCAACTTCTCTCTCCATTCTTGTCCCTGCTCTTTGTCCCTTTTTACCCCTTGGCAATGCTGCTGCATCTTCTTGGGTATGGAGGGGTATTTGACGGGACGTTGCTGAAACTCTTTGCACTCCCCGCAGCAACAGAAAACCATCTTCTGCCTGCAGGAGTGGTGTATGGATATGTCGTTTTGGCACTTTTGTCGAGCAGGTACAGAGCAGCTTTTGTACTGCTGGCAGGAACGGCACTCTTTTATGCACTCTATCTCTTTGTGCTTTAGAAGTGCCCTTTAGATATGTTCGATCTCTTCTCCTTTGTTGAGCAGGTCACAGAACTTGAGTCCATGCAGGAAGATCGTCCAGGAGATATAGATCCATAAAAAGAAAAAGAGCAGGGTGGAGATAGAGCCGTAGATGCTCATATAGGTCTTGTTGTGCAGGACATAGTAGAGAAAACCGTTTTTGGAGAGATACCAGACAAGCGAGGTGATAAAGGAGCTGATGATCGCCGAAGTAAAGGTTATTGGGGTATTCGCAGAAAATTGGTATAGCAGATAGAAGACCATCCAGACGATCAAAAAGGGGACAAAATAGACCAGGTGGATGCTGCTTGTGATGCTGAATCGGTCCAGATAGAGCTGCATCGTTGCAGAGAGATAGAATGAAGCCCCCATCAACAAAGGGATGATCAGCAGAAGGAGGCTGTAGGTCTTCAGTGCATTGAAAAGGCCGCGGTTCGGCACACCGAAGATATCATTGACGATATAGTCATAGTTTTTGAAAAAAAGTATCACTGCCACCATGACATAGAGGACGCCGATATATCCGAGTTTGTAGGAGTTCTCCATAAAGGTGTTGATGTACTCTATCACCTCTTTTGATTGGGTCGGCAGAAGGTTGCGGAAGATCAGATCTTTGATCTGTATATGTACCGTCTCAAAGGCCGGCATGGTGGTAAAGCTCCAGAGTATAATGACCAGCAGGGGGATGATGGAAAAGAGTGTACTCCAGCTGAGGCTTGAAGCATAGTGTCCGATCTTGTCATCAAAGAGGTCGCTGATAAAATCCCGAAGAAAGATATAGTAGTTTCGGAACAGGGATCTCATCGGGGATCCCTTGTTTTAGTGAATAGTGAATAGTGAGGAGTGAATAGTGCCGGTATGCGCCCTGAAAGAAGTGCCCTTGGGGTGCACTGCTTTGCAGTGCTTTTGTTCAATACAAGAGAAACAAAGTGCATTTCCAAAAACTCCTCTTCATTAACCGCTAATTTGTAACGCTTCACTCCTCGTTTTAAAAAGGCAAACGCCTTTTTAATTTGGCAGTCCCATTTTCCCCGGGTTGAGGATATTGTTGGGGTCAAATGCATGTTTGAGGTCTTTGAAGAGCTGTATCTCCTCATCGTTGAAGGCGATGTTCATAAACGGTGCTTTGGCGGTACCGATACCGTGCTCACCGCTCAGTGTGCCACCCATCTCCACAACCAGCTCGAAGATCTCTTCGATACAGTGGTGTCCCTCTTTCAGCTGTTTTGGGTCACTTCCGTCCACCATGACATTGACATGGATATTTCCATCCCCCGCATGTCCGAAGCAGGGTACTTTGAAGCCATACTTCCTTCCGATCGCATAGATCCGTTTCAGTGCTTCGGGGAGCATACTTCTGGGTACTGAGATATCCTCGTTCAGCTTTTTGCTGCCGTATATCGTGATCACCGGAGAGGCGTTGCGTCTGGCAACCCAAAGGTTATCTCTCTCTTCGGCAGTATGCGCCACGATGAAATCCTGTGCCCCGTTCTCTTTGAAAGATTTTTCAAGGGTCTCAAGCTGGAACTCCACCTCTTCAGGGACGTTACCGTCTACATCACCGATCAGCAGACCGCCGGCATTCTCAGGCAGTTCGATACCGAGCTTCTCTTTGAGCGCATGTACCACCAGGTCATCCATGAACTCCATCGCTACGGGGTTGGCTCCTGCAGCAAGCGATTTGAAAACCGCGTTCATAGCATCCTCGACCGAAGGGAAGATGCCCATGTAGGCTTTGGTATGTTTTGGTTTCGGTATCAGTTTGAGCGTGATCTCTGTGATGACGGCCAAGGTCCCCTCGCTGGCGATGAGGATACCGGCGATGTTGTACCCCGCTACATCTTTGATCGTACGTTTCCCGGCACGGATGATATCCCCGTTTGGACGTACGGCTCTCAGTGCCATCACATAATCTTTGGTGATCCCGTATTTGGCTGCACGCATACCGCCGGCATTTTCGCTGACATTTCCGCCAAGTGTCGAGTAGGCTTCGCTGGCAGGATCAGGCGGATAGAAGAGCCCCACCGCTTCCGCTGCTTTTTGCAGATCCATATTGACCACACCAGGCTGGACCACGGCAACCATATTCTCCATGTCGATCTCGAGGATCTTGTTCATATGTTTTTCCATGGCCAGGGTGATCCCACCGTTTGTCGGAAGGGCTCCCCCGGTAAAGCCGGAGCCCGCTCCGCGCGGAGTGATCACGATGCCGTACTGATTACAGTAAGCCAGGATATGGCTGACATCCTCTTCATTGCGGGGAAATACTACCGCATCGGGCTCAAAACGGGTACGTGTCGCATCGTATGAGTAAGCGATAAGATGTGCTTTGTCAGAGTAGACATTCTCTTTGCCTACCATCTCTTCAAAAGCCTTGATATGTTTTGCGTCTAGCATAAAACTCCTTTTTAACTCTATCAATCAAGCAATGCTTTGATCGGCTGAGAAGCGGCTGCATCACCGGGCTCAGTCACAGTGACGGGTTTGACTCCGGGCACTAAAGCTGTTCCATGGTTCTGTAGTAGTCCTTCTCACCGTTATCGGTGTCAAACCAGCCGGATTCTATCTTTTCCAGGCGTGAAAAGAAAGGGAATTTTCCTTTTTGGGGTAAATTTTCCAGTTTTTTCTGGTTGATGATCTTTTGTGATACAGGATCAAGAAGTACCGCTGTACCGTTACGTACGATAAAGACGAGTCCCACCTGGTAGGCCTTGGCAAACTCGGAAAGGTTTTTCCTGTTTGGGCTATTCTCTCCTTCGGTGGAGAGGAAAAGTGCATAGAGATCGGGATGTATCCAGTTTTTATGGTACTGCTTGGTGATTCTTGCGTAGGTCTCCGCATCGGGCGCCAGAAGCAGTACATTTTGGTACATATACCCACCTATCACTTTATCACCCTTTTTGACGGGTGTTTTGATCGTCGGCAGCTCTTTATGGTCGATGGCATTATGGTGTATCGTATCTGCCGAACCTTCTTTATCCGTCTGAACAAGATAGCTTGTAATGGCCTGGGCGTTTTGTCCGTAGGGATGTATGACCGCACCGCTCATTCCGTTAAGAGGGAAGGCGTGTTGCAGTTTGAGGTGCTGTTGATCAACACTCTTTACTGTCGTATGTACGGCAGATGGGAAAAAGTCTGCAAAAAGCGGTATGGAAAAAAGTGTAATAAGAGCAAATCTGCGCATAACGATCCTTTTGATGGATAATATCAGTTTGATTATACAGAGAAAAGAGTAAAAGTTCCATAATCGATTGCTGTTATCATTAACATAATTAAGTTATAATGATGGCTGATTAATGAGGACAGGAAGCATGAGAAGAAATACAATCAAACGCATGGAGGCGCCCCATGCCGATGCTTAAAAGTATTCTGGTGATACTTTTGGCGCTAAGCTCTCTTTTTGGTGCAAAAGTGACGCTTCATGAATGGGAAAGGGGACAGACCTTTTCAAACTATCTTGAGGAGCATAACATTCCGAAGCGTTTGTTGAAGCAGATCTCCGATGAAGATAAAAAGTTTCTGACAGAGATACAAAGTGATTCGGAATATTATCAGCTTATCAGGGCCGACAATACGCTGATACAGGCATTGATCCCTATCAACCAGGAGATGCAGATCCATCTTTACAGAGATAAAAAGAGTGGTGAGTACGGTTTTGATATCATTCCTATTGTCTATGAGGAGAATGAGTATTTTGCCAATGTGGAGATCAGGTCAAACCCCTATACCGATACATTGGAGAGTGTCAAAGAGGCAAAGATCGCCAAAAGAGTAGGACAGGTACTGAAACATACGATTGATACCAAATCGCTCGCAAAAGGTGACCAGATCGCCTTTTGCTACAAGCAGCGTACCCGTCTGGGATCGCTCTGCCATATGCCGGATATTGAGGTTGTCAAGCTTACTACCAGAGGGAAAACGAAGTTCATCTATGCAGATGAAGATGGTGATGGGCATCTTGAAGGGGCAAAACGCACCAGTTTCAACAAAGAGGGTGATTTTATCCACCTGGTGCCTTTCAGGGACCGTTCCAAAAAACTCGGTATGCCTCTCAGACATATACGCATCACCTCCTCTTTCACCTACAGGAGATGGCATCCTATCCTGAAGCGTTACCGCCCTCACCATGGAACAGATTTCGGTGCAAGGACTGGGACACCGCTGTTGGCTGTCTATGACGGGACGGTGACCTATGCCGGCTGGATGGGGGGATACGGCAAGGTGGTGAAGATCAGGCACCCCAGAGGCTATGAATCCCTCTATGCGCATCAGAACCGTATCAGCGTGCGCAGGGGAGAACAGGTGAAAAAAGGGCAGGTTATCGGATATGTCGGCAGCACAGGCAGAAGTACAGGACCGCATCTTCATTTCGGGCTTCAAAAAAGCGGAAGATGGGTCGATCCGATGAAGCATCTTCAGCGTACTTCTCTGAACAAAGAGAAGTTCAACAAGATTGTGATCAAGGATGCCAAAATGCACAAAGAGAAGCTTGTCAGACTGCTTGATGCGAACAGCAGTACCTATGTCTGGGATGAGACCAGCTTACAGAGTGCAAGGATAGGCGGATAAAAGCATGAAAAATGAGATCAGGTCTTTTCAGCTCAATCCGCTTGTCGATCCGAAGTTTATCACCACCTCCCTTGCTACCTATCAGCAGAACGGTATCGAAAAGAGCTGGGAGATCGTAGAGGCGCACGACAGCGTCGCGATACTGATCTATCACAAAACAAAAGATGCGTTTGTGCTGGTCCGGCAGTTCAGGCCGGCGGTCTATCTCAACAATCTTAACGGACTTACGGTCGAGCTCTGTGCAGGTATCGTAGATAAAAATCTCTCATTGATGCATATTGCGGCCGAGGAGATAGAAGAGGAGTGCGGTTATCGGGTAACGGTGGATCAGATAAAAAAGATCACCTCTTTTCATACTTCAGTGGGCTTTGCGGGCAGCAAGCAGATGCTCTACTATGCAGAGGTGGATGAGAAGATGAAGGTCTCTGAAGGCGGAGGCGTAGAGGGCGAACAGATCGAGGTGGTCTATCTGCCGGTCAGGGAGGCGAAATCTTTCATCTATGATGAGAGTGTGGCAAAAACACCGGGATTGATGTTTGCCTTTATGTGGTGGTTTGAAAATAAAAAATAGGGAGCAGGAAGGTATAAAGTGTACTACCTGCTACCTGCTTAGTTGTCCTGTATCGCCTGTGTATAGGCAGCATAGTAGTGACTTCCGTCCGTGAAGCTGTTGACAGTCAGTTTTGAAAAGGCTTCAAGGTATTCCCAGAAGTTGTCCTTGAGCTCCTGGGGGATATCCGTTTCACGCAGTGCTGTCTCCATGCATCCCAGCCACTCATAACGGCTTTTTTCATAGATAGAGAACTCATCATGCAGGCGGATCATATATTCTGTAAGGTCCTGCCCTTCTGATTCGGTATGCACCTTCGGGCCGCCGCAGAGCTGGATAAAAAAGCGTGCATTCTTCTCTTTGACCTTTTCGAACTCCGCTTCATCCTGGGGGAAAAAGTTGGCGATCGCACTCTCATAGATCTCATCGTAAAAACGGTACATGAGGTCTTTCATCCCCTCATATCCCAATGCCTCATAGAATGCCGGATCCGGCATCCTGAAGTGTACGGCTTCACCTTTTGCTACAGGGGTTACGTCATACATTGTATTGCTCCGAATGTAAAAATTGTCGTTTATTGTATCAGATTATCATAAATATAAATTATTCATCACAATAGCGTTTGAGCAGGCAGCCGTAAGAGTCGATACGTCTGTCGCGCAGGAAGGGCCAGATATCGCGTACCGCCTTGGTGCGTGCATGATCGATCTCCCCGTAGAGTATCTCCTCCTTTTCGCTATCCGCCTGTACGAGTATCTCTCCCTGGGCACCGGCGATAAAAGAGTTGCCCCAGAAACGTATCCCCTCCATCACACCGGAACTATCCGCTTCAAACCCTACTCGGTTGCAGGAAATGACAGGGATACCGTTGGCAATGGCATGGGAACGCTGGATCGTGATCCAGCTTTCCAGCTGCCTTCTTTTCTCCTCTTCGCTGTCTGCATCGAACCATCCGATCGCTGTCGGGTAGATGAGGATCTCGGCACCGCGAAGTGTCATCGCCCTTGCGGCTTCGGGATACCACTGGTCCCAGCAGACAAGCACACCCAGTCTCCCGACAGAGGTGTCGATCGGCTCAAAACCGAGATCACCCGGCGTGAAGTAGAACTTTTCATAGAACCCCGGATCATCAGGGATATGCATCTTCCGGTATTTGCCGGCGATCGTGCCATCTTTCTCAAAGACCACAGCAGTGTTGTGGTAGAGGCCTGCCGTGCGTCTTTCAAAGAGCGAAGTGACCAGTACGACACTGTTTTCTTTTGCAACTTCCGACCAGAAAGCGATATCCTCCTCAAAATTTGCCGCATAGTCGAAAAATCGTGTCTCTTCGCTTTGGCAGAAGTATTCGTTTTGGTGAAGTTCCTGAAGTACGATCAGTTCAGCTCCGTTTTTGGCAGCCTCTTTGATCTTTGAGGCAGTAGCGTTGATGGTATCGATTTTATTTCCATAAAATTTTTGTTGGATCAGTGCTGTTTTCATAAAGCAAATTTTAACATAATTTTATGGCATATTAAACGCTATTTTTATATAGTTATGCAGAAGGAAATGTTAAAAGCCAAACATACCGTGAGGTATGGACGGAAAGCCATGGGTCTTCATTATCAAGATCGCCAGGCTGCACATTCTTAGCTGCATGTAACTTTTGCTTTTCCTCTGGATATATCGATATAAAGGAAACCATAGATGAAATGTAAGCGTATAGCAGCAGTATCAGCAGCGATGTTTCTCTTGAGCGGATGCGGTGCAAGCAAAGTCGCGCATACGAGTGTGGTCAATAGCGGGAAAGTCCATACCTCACACAAAAATACTCAGGGTACGAACCAAAACCATGCAGTCGTCCACCCCCTCTTTATCTCCAAGAGTCAACAAAGAAAGTTTCTCGAGCAGATCAACAGGGTGCGTTCCGAGAAAAGGTCCTGCGGAAAGTACGGGAGTATGGGGCCTGTAGCACCATTGGCCTGGAGCGATAAACTCTATGAGGTCGCGTATGTCCATAGCTACGATATGGCAAAGAGCAGCCATTTTAGCCATGAAGGTTCGGGCAGCAGATATGACAGGACAGCAGTCGGGATGGGACTTGGACGCGGAAGCAGGTTGAAAGAGCGTATGCATTATTCGGATTATCAATGGCGTGCGATCGGTGAGAATATTGCTGCGGGACAGCCGTCATCGGAATCGGCAATGCAGGCCTGGATCCGGAGCGATGAGCACTGCAAAAACCTTATGAGCGAACTTTTTACGGAAGTAGGGATGGCTTGCCACCCCTCAAGCGACCAGTACAAGACCTACTGGACGCAAAACTTTGGCAGCAGTCTGTAACTCTCAGTAGGCTACCTGCATGGTGGAGCAGTGCAGGCTTCCCCCCTGTTCGATCAGCTTGAGACAATTGACCGGAATGATCTCTCTGTCTGGAAACTGTGCGGCAAAGACCTCATGGGCGATTTTGTCCTGCGGTGTACCGTAGGTCGGATAGATCAGCGCATCGTTGGTGATCAGAAAGTTCGCATAGGTGGCAGGCAGGCGGTCTCCCTCCTCATCGTAAATCGCATCACTCATCGGGAGCGCTACCAGACGGTATGGTTTCTCATCAGCTGTTTGAAAGGTCTGAAGCTGCTCTTCCATCTTTTTCAGTGCCTCATAATGTTCATCACTCTGATCATCGCACTTGACATACATGATCGTGTCTCTGTCGACAAAACGTGCCAGTGTATCGATGTGTGAATCGGTATCATCTCCTGCCAGGTAACCATGATCAAGCCAGAGGACCCTTGTCGCACCCAGTGTCTCCCCAAGCTTTGCCTCGACCGCCTCTTTGCTCAATCCGCCGTTTCTGTTGGGGTTGCAGAGACACTCGGAAGTAGTCAGGATCGTCCCCTCTCCGTCACTCTCCAGGGAACCTCCCTCAAGGACGAAGTCGATCGTCTCCATTGGGGTGGTACCCATATAGCCCATTGTGTGAAGCAGCGTGTTGACACCGTTGTCAAGCGCTGCTTCAAACTTGCCTCCCCACCCGTCAAATGTGAAGTCAAGCAACTTCAGTTCATTCCCTTCTTTGACGGAGATATATCCGTAGTCTCTTATCCATGTATCATTGGTGGGTATTTCGATAAATGTCATATTGCGGGTAGAGCAGAACATATCAGCGATCTTCTCTTTGTCACTACAGATGATATATACCGGCTCGGCATAGGCGATCGCCTGTGCGATACGGATAAACGGGCTGAGTGCCTCCTCCAAACTCTTTTCATCTTCTGGATCATGCCAGTCTGTATCCTTGTGGGGAAATGACAGGAGGACCACTCTCTGTTTTTCCCATTCTGCAACCATACGTTTCATCAGTCTAAATTACACCTTTCATTTTTTTTCCCGTTGTTGGAATCTTTGATTGTCTTTTTCAACTCTTTGAGGAGCGTGAAAAGGACCATCGCAGTGAAGATCATACCGATAATCTCCAGCATTGTCAGCCAATTCATTTTTTGCCTTTATTTAAGGAGTGATTTTTGTCTATTTGGGGTATAATTCCTTCTATGGCATATATAACGATCAATAGACAAAATTTCTATCATAATCTTAACCAAATCGCGCTAAAAACCGGCTCTAAAGAGAAAATAGCCATTGTGTTGAAAGACAATGCCTATGGACACGGTCTCAAACTGATAGCAACACTGGCAAGCGAGTACGGTATCAAACATGCGGTCGTTCGCGATCTTACCGAAGCGGAGGAGGTCAAGGAACTTTTTGAGAGCGTGCTCGTGCTGGCAGGTGAGAGCAGAGTGGATGCGATCTGCAGTTTTGCGATCAACAGTATCGAACAGCTCTCCCGGATGGAGAAAGGGTGCCGGGTAGAGCTCAAGGTCGATACGGGTATGCACCGTAACGGTATTGCCCTGAGCGAACTGGATGAAGCGCTGGATATGCTCACGGAAAAGGAGCTGAACCTGGTAGGCGTGATGACCCATTTCAAATCGGCGGATGAACTGGGCTCAGAGTATTTTTGGCAAAAGAAGTACTTTGAACTTGTCAGACAGAGGGTCAAGGAGCGCGGGTTTGAGAACGTGAGATTTCATTCGCATAACTCTGCGGCGATCCTGCGTACAAGAAGTTTCGATGAAGATATGGTGCGTGCGGGTATCGCAGTATACGGGTATGATGAACTGCCTGGGAGTTTTGACAAGACAGACCTCAGGCCGGTGTTGACACTCTATGCCCGGAAGGTTGCCACAAAACTTCTCAAAGCGGGGCAGAGGGTAGGGTATGGCGGTACCTATACCGCACCCAGAGATATGGTGGTTTCGACCTACAATATCGGGTATGGCGACGGATGGCCAAGGGCAAGTGACAAAGCACCCTATCAGACGAGTGAAGGGCTGGAGGTACTTGGACGGGTCTCGATGGACCTGATGAGCTTTGAGAGCGAAAAGGAGTCACTGTGTATCATGGATGATGCCCAAAAGGCAGCAAGGCACTTTGGGACAATCTCCTATGAGATCATGACGGCACTCTCGCCTGATATACCAAGGAAAATTGAGGGATAATCCTCTGCTTCGGAGGGATCATCCAGCGCATCTACTGATGGATGATCCTGATGATATCATTGTTTTCATCCACTATCTGGAAGATATGTTTGTCTCCGGGAGCCTGATGGTAAACGGCTTCACTGTTCTGTGTATCATCGAGTACCACACGGATCGTTGCATTCCGATCCTCTATCTCCACATCAAAAGAGATGATCTCTACTGCTGAAACGACTACTCCCTCTTCCACTCTTTTTAAAATCATTGTTTCTCCTTTTGGCTTACGCATACATCATTATAGTGTTTTTGTATAAAGGCATTCTAGTATGAAGAGGTTAGAGTACCTACCCGGCAGATACCAGGTAGGTTTATTGTTCCCTTGCGGGATGCCTGAGAACTGCTGTTAAAATTTGTAGGTGATCCCCACAGTGATCGCATCAGCTTTAAAATCGGACATATAGGCTGGCGAATCATCAAACGAGTCATCATCATACCATACGGTATAGTCTACAAATGCCGCAAGAGACTCGTTAAAGTTGTACCCTGCACCGATACCCCACTGGAAGCTGCTGTCATCATGGTCCCCTCCATCCTCAAAATCAATCGAGGTCTGTCCGTAACCAAGCAGTCCGTAGAGTGCGAAGTCCCCTATCGGATACATCGGTTTGAGGTAGATAGCGAGATTGGAAAGATCGCTACCATCATCCCACTCATATCCGCCATTTGCTTCCCATGAAGCATCCGTCAAGCCCAACACATAACGCCCTTCCACTGCGATATAAGGGTTGAACTGATATCCTGCCAGGATGGTTCCGCCGGTCCATGTGGCTTCCAAATCATGAATGACAATCATCTGATCCCCGGGTTCTCCGGTATTGCTGGATTCTTCCCAGCCTAGAAACGAAACCCCGGCACCTACATAGAATCCGCTCTTCTCCGGAGCCGGTGCTACCACCTCTTCAACCGGTGTGTATACCGGTGCGATATCTCCTCCTGCCATCGCAAAGGTACCTACTGCCAAACATGCTGCTATCGATAAACTTAACTTTTTCATAATGAACTCCTTGTCATTGTAATGAAGAAATGCTCTTCTTCTTATACAATATCATTAAAATTATTAAAAAATTATAAACTTGGTGAACTTCTGCAGTGAGGCAGTACGTTAGATAAACCCCAGGTTCTTTTCATCAAAACGGTTGAGGTTTGGAAAAATACGCTCAAGCTCACTGGTACTGTATGCGCCGAACCATGAAGCGAGGGTTGCCAGGTACTGCTCCACAGACGTCGTGGGGATCACACGTCCGCTGTTGGTGATATATCTGCTGGTATACCCTCCTGCTGTCATCTTCAGTTCGGGGATCTCCCCATAGATCCGTCCTCCCCTGACAGCACCGCCCATTACCAGGGCATGGCCGCCCCAGCCATGGTCTGTTCCGTTGCCGTTGGGGACAAGAGATCTCCCGAAATCCGAAGCAGTAAAAGTGGTTACCTGATCAGAGAGCTGCATACTCTCTAGAGCATCCTGAAACTCCCGCAGCGCATTGTTGAGGTAATTGAGCTTCAGGGGATGGTCTGTGGTCTGGAGATCATGGTGGTCAAAACCGTGTAATCTGGCAAAAAAGATCTGTCGCTTCGGAGCATTGGGAAGTTGTGAGTGGACAGAGATAAGTTTGGCGATCATTTCCAGCTGCTTGGCCAGGGGTATACCGGGTTCGTTATCAAGGGTACTGATGAAATCAAACGCTGCTGCACTCTCGAGCGCTTCACTCACACTTTCACGGTACTCGATGTTCTTGATCTGGTTGTCCGCATAGGCTTTGACCAGCAGATGGTCGCTTTCCACCTCTCTTTGGATAATCTGATGGAGTATCCCGTCAAATGCGGCTTTGGAGCCCGGGTCAGCATAACCGTAACTATCGAAAGGGTGGATATCTCCACTGATCTCGAAGGCAGGTTTTGCTCCGCCGGATTGCATGAAGTTGCTGCCATCGACACTGATATTGGTAAAATCATTCATGCTTTCCAGGAGGTTTGCCGCTCTGGCTGCCCATCCGGATGCTTCTATCGCAGTCGAGTTGGCGGTCATCCACTGTTTTTGCTGATCGATGTGTGAAAAGAGCTGGGGAGGGTTGTCTATGCCGGCTTCAAACTCCTCTTTCGTGACCGGTCTGATCAGGGTCCCTACATTTGCGATGATGGCGAGTTTGTCACTATTGAACATCTCCTGCATTGCCGGCATATTATAGAGGCCATAGTCTGTATTTTTCAATGGAAACAGTGCCTCCCCGGGGACACTGAGCTTGCCTCTGATCTGGGCATAGTCATGGTAGGCTGCATCGGAGGTAGGAACAATCATATTGAAAGCATCGTTGCCTCCTTCCAGAAATAGACAGACCAGGGCTTTGTAGTCAGAAAACGCTTCTGCTCTCAGCGGTGAAAATGCTCCAAGCAAAGAGAGCAGGGAAGAGGAACTCAAGGCAAGCGAAGCCTGCAGTTTTAAAAAGTCGCGTCTATCCATTGTTTTGCTTTTCATAGCTCACCTCTCTATGGCATATTCTGCAGATAAAACGATCAGTGCGATGATCTGCCCTGCGATATTATGTGCATCTTGATGTGCCGCTGCATAGGCTGTCAGTTCATCTTTTAGATCAGCACTCATCTGTCCGGACATTAAAAGCAGATTCAAATGTTCGATGAAAGCTTCCGGGCCCTGAAACGCCAACAGGTTTTGCTCTTCACTCAGATCGAGTGTGATCTGATCATGCAGCTCATCTGTCAATCCAATCACATTCAGCATGACACGTCCGAACTCGCTTATCTTCAAGGGGGAGAGGACCTTAAATTCCGGGGCCACAAGGTTGTTTTCCTGAATGATACCAGAGGGGCTGTAGGTAGGTTGGAAGTAGTTGAAGACCGAAGGCGCAGTAAGAGGCTGGATATGGAGACCAAGGTCTTGTGCCGCGTCAAAGTCATAAAACGGATAACTGCTGATAGAGGGATCGCCTGCAGCATGAAAGGTCCTCATCACCGAAGCGATACGGATAAGCTGTTCTCTCAACTTCCCGTGTATATGAGGCGATGGGTGTTGATCCCTGTATTTGAAGAGGGCCTCTTCATCTGTCAGGATAGCTCTGATCACCGCTTTCATATCCCCCCTGACGCCTGATCCGTTATCGTTGAATGCGGATGCTACCCTGGCAACGTATTCAGGTGACGGGTTGCTGGTAACGAGTCTTTGTATCAGCTGCTTGCCTATAAAAGGGCCTACATTGGGATGGTTGAATATGATATCGATCGCACGGTTGAGGTCATCCTTGGCTGTCAGCCCCCGGGGTATCTGTTGTGGTTGTGCATACGCACTGTTGAAGGTATCGGAAAAATTTTTTTCTCTTGTATCATGATAGGCTTCGTAGGCAACCATAGGTTTGATAAGCGAGGCTAAGGTATTTGTCCCGTCCAGGTAATAAAATGCACCATTGTCGCTTGTCCACCCTGTATAGACTTTGGCAAACTCCTCTATATCTTTTTGTGTATAGGTGGGTATAGGCTTGCCATCCAAAAGCTTCGGTTCGCCGTTAAGTTCGAGTTGGACGAGCCCTATGCTGAAAAGCTGGAGTATCTCTCTGGCGTAGTTTTCATCCGCATGTACCAGTGTGCCGTTTTCGGTCGTATGTTCTTTCATATTGCCCCAGGTACTGAGGTAGATACCCATCGAAGGGTGTAGGGCGGTATGGTAGAGGATATCTCTGTAGTTCCCGAATGTATGATCGAGCAGAAGATCAAAATAGTCAGCAAGCGGATAATAGTACTCTACCCCGATGGCGGAGACAACGATAATCTCACTCAAGGCCAAAGCGACTCTCTGTCTCAGCTGGTCTTCGGCATTGACGGCGATACTGTACCAGGCATTGTAAAAGGCTTTACGTACGACTACGTCCCGAAGATCTCTGCCCTGATGTCTGTTGATCCAGTCGATATAATAGGTAGAGGGTTTGCGAAACTGCTCATTGAGCCAGATATTGTAGTCCCCCATTGTCATAAGCTGGTCGATATCCTCTTCCCGTACCCCGAAAGTGGCATGCGTAAGGAAGTTTGCTGCCCCTTCCTCGCTCTCTACCGGCATGGATATAGCGACCATCTCTGTTTCACCCGGAAGATCGGAGTTTGAATGATCGCTGGAACCAGAACACCCCAGGAGAATCAATATCGAAAAAGTGCCGAGAAGTAGCTTCTGAAGGTAACTGTGCATATTTTCTCTTTTATATAAAGTATAAGGAGGTTGATTACTCTACATCGTTGTTCAAACTATTTCATTCATTGTAACAGAAGGAGTTTAAAAAGATATTGAAAGAATATGATGGTGTCATATTTATAAAATATTACAGCCATTAAAATGCGCTGGCAAGTATCCAACTCTCAATGATAGCCGGTAATCAAAAAGGTCTATATGATCTTTTGGATGATGTGCGTAAAGTATGACGTGCTATAATCATTTGAATAGTGAAAATACCGTGCGTAAAAGGAGATGGGATAAGCTATGAGGTCGCATATAAAAAGAAATAAAGCCGGGTATCTGGCTTTTCTGCTTGGGATAGTCTCTTTGTCTGTCTTTTGCCTAGGTATAAAGTTCATGTTCGTCGGTGCCATTGACTCATCATTTGGAATGTTTTCCGGCGGTTTCGGGATGATCGCACTGTCGTTTATCGTGGCTGCTTCAATCAGCAAACTTTTTGTTAAAAAGAAGGAATGAAAAGAGGGGTTATTGGGTTGGTTGAAATTTGTTTTGGAGATTGGTGGAGATGAGGGGGATCGAACCCCTGTCCTAAAATAGATAGAACCATGACTCTACATGCTTAGGCG
>JACXUO010000030.1 GCA_014763885.1 Campylobacterales bacterium | reverse complement strand
GGTTTTTCCAAGGTAGAGGCCAAATAGAGGATTTTTTATTGAAATACTCATGATTGTGATGTGATTGTAATATTGATTTGATATGATTAAACAAAGGGATAAGCATAGATAATAGTCTCGAAGCGGAGGGATACTATTTATTTTACCAAAAAGGGAAAAGATGAAGAAGATCTCTTTATTGTTCATTATCGGAGCCACTATGGCATATACAATGCCAGCTGGGAAGATCAGGCCTGGTGTCGTACTCTATAAACTCAAAAAGAGCGCTACGGAAAATGAGTTAAAAAGCTTAAATGCATTGCTCAAAAGCCATGTGTTACAAGAAGAGAAGGTTGATGGTATCAACCTGCATATTGCACAGCTCAACAGCAAGGGGAGAGAAAAGGCCGTCAGCCAATTGATGAGAGAGACAGGTGCGGTCAAGTTTGCCGAACCTGATCTGCTGG
Source organism: Campylobacterales bacterium (assembly GCA_014763885.1). Lineage (GTDB taxonomy): Bacteria > Campylobacterota > Campylobacteria > Campylobacterales > Sulfurovaceae > Sulfurovum. The sequence goes on along the minus strand of JACXUO010000030.1, from coordinate 20,441 downwards.
TTTCTCCTACCAATATTCCTAATGATCCGGGTTTCCCTGATCAGTGGCACCATACAACGATTCATTCTGCCGGTGCATGGGAGAGACTTACCGCTCCGGAAGATTTGGAGGCAGTCAAAGTTTGTGTCCTTGATACGGGGGTAGATCAGGATCATCCTGACCTTGTGGGCAACCTTTTGCCCGGTTACAATGCCAATCATTTGCGTTCCGTCGAGGATTTTCATGGCCATGGGACCGCTACAGCAGGTGTGATCGGCGCAGTAGGAAATAATGGACAGGGTATCAGCGGAGTATTGTGGGATGTCAATATCCTGCCGGTACAGATCAATAATGATACGGATGACAGCAGTGCCTATATCTCTACAATGGCCAAAGGGATCAAGTGGTGTGCCGACCAGGGAGCGAAGGTAGCCAATCTCAGTTATGAAGGGGCGAGTGCCTCTACGATAGATGATGCGGCGACTTACCTGAGGGAACACGGCGGGCTGCTTTTCATGTCGGCAGGAAATGCCGGAACTTTTTATGACACCACAGCTTATCCCGACTGGAGCTCCTTCCTCATCGTGGGGGCAACAGCCCAAACAGATATCAAATCAGGTTTTTCAAACTATGGGCCGTTTGTTGATCTTGTCGCCCCCGGTGAGCGTATCCTGTCGACCTCCCTGGACGGAAAGTATCTCTATCGTAACGGAACCTCATTCTCCTCTCCTATGGCTGCCGGAGTGGGTGCCATGATCTTCGGTCTCAACCCCGGTTTCACACCTGACGAGGTGGAGAATATCCTGTTGGGTTCAACAGTTGATCTGGGAGATACCGGGGAAGATGACCTCTACGGAAGGGGTAGGCTTGATGCGCAAAAAGCGGTGGAAATGGCACTGGAGTATAGGGATACGGCCTAGCAGAGTCCGGTTCCCGTGGCAGCGATAAGCTATTTCAATGGGTATGCTCCGAGAGTAGTAGGATTTGACGCCTCAGCCTCGACGGATGACGGTACGATTGTAAGCTATCAATGGGATTTCGGTGACGGCAGCAGCGGTGAAGGGATGGTCGTAGAGCATACCTATGAAAATCCGGGACGATACTTCGCTACGCTGACGGTACGTGATGATCAGGGGCTTAGTGCAACTTCTGAATCGCTTAGGGTTGACGTAACGACTGATCCAGATTTTCTTTATGCCCCAAGTGCATTATCCGGCAGTGAGAATGCCAACAGCATCACGTTGAGATGGCAAGACAACTCTGAAAATGAGGATGGATTTGTTATAGAACGGGCCAAGCGGGAGAAAGGAAAATATCTCTTTGCACCAGTAGGTGAAACAGCATCCAATAGTGATGTCTTTACCGATACCATTCAAGAGAAAGGAACGTACCGATACCGTGTAAAAGCGTTTTATAAAACGGAGAGCTCCGCATACTCCAATGAGGTTCAGGTCTCTGTCTTGAAGAAGGAGATCAGCGCGCAATAAGCGCCCGGATCGGGTGAATTCCTAAAGATGCTCCGTTAGGTCTCAGGAGTTCACTATTTAAGAAAGAAGTTTTTTGACCGCCTGGTTGATACGTGCACCATCTGCACGGCTTCCGATTGCATTTTTGGCTGCCCCCATGACTTTCCCCATATCTTTCATACTTTCGGCACCGACCGCTTCAATGATCTCTTGAATTGCACTTTCCAGCTCTTCATTGCTCATCGGTTCGGGCAGGTAGCTTTGCACGATAGCGATCTCTTCATCCTCTTTTGCAACAAGATCCTCTCGTCCTGCTTCTGCAAACTGTGCTTTTGCATCCTCTCTCTGTTTGAGATACCTAGCAAGGATCGCCTCCACTTCACTATCCGTAAGCTCTTTGCGTTCGTCAACCTCTATCTGCTTGATGCTCGTCTGGATATTTCTCAGGGTATCCCTTTTCATAATCTCTTTGGCACGCATTGCCTCTTTGATATCGTTTTTGATCTTTTCTTTTAAACTCATCTGCTGCTCCTATGGAAGATTTACAAGGATTATACTATAATCCTCGTATGATAATTACGATTCAAGAGAAACAGTTCGATACAAAGAAGATTACTCAGCTCTATCCTGCAGCTGTCGTAAAGACGGGATACGAGGAAGAGACCACAAAAGTGAGTCTTGAATGGCTCTCTATCGAAGCCAAAGGAAAGGTTGAGGTTGTGGGGTTCGGTATCTTTGTCCATCTAGGCGAAGAGGAAAAGCATGAATTTGTCTTTGAAACCAGAGAAGAGATGGATGCCCTGGCAGGTCAGATCGCAGCTCAGCTAAAGACAATGAGTTAAAAGCGCGACTAGTTGCGCGGGCACTCTGCCGAAGAGATCTCAGTGATAACGTAGTAGAATGTGCTTTGCTCGTTTTGCGTTCCATAAAATGAAAGAGATAGATGCCCTGGCAGGTCAGATCGCAGCTCAGTTGAAAAGATAGCCGAATCGTCCGGGATAAGCCCGGATAATAGCTTCCCGAAATGCAATATTTCTTGAACGATTTTCTTTGGATTTAAGTTAGATTACCCTATCATTCCCCTTCAAGAACTGGAGATATCATGACACTATTTCAACTCTTTCTTTTGATCCTTGCTGGGGTGATCTTTTACCTTTTTTTCAGACAGCTTTTTTCAGGCGAACATCCCAAAAGAGGCGTGGATTTTGAAGCAAAACTTCCCGATGAACAGATCGGCGGGATCAACCGTCCTGACAAAACCTTCTCCAGGCCCGAGGTAGAACCGACACGTCTTGAGCAGTTGGTTCAGATGGCGGATGATGCCGTGGCAAAGGGTGATATGCTGGAAGCGAGCAAGGCACTTCAGAGCGCGCTGGTCCTGGAGGCAGACAATATCGATATCCTCCAACGGCACGGGTATGTGATGATGCAGATAGACAATCTGGAAGATGCCAAAGAGAGCTATGAGAAGATCATCTCGATTGATCCAAATGATGACCAGGCACATGCTTCCCTGGCAAATCTTCTCCATAGACTGGGGCAAGAGGAGGATGCGATCAGGCATCACCAGCGATCCATTGCTCTGGATCCGGCGTATGCTCCACACCACTACAACTATGCCAATACGCTTTACGATCTTGAACGTAAAGAGGAGGCACTGAAAGCGTATACGAAAGCGTACGAGCTGGATGCGTCTCTGGAAGAAGCAAAAAAAATGATCAACGACTTAAAGGGATAAGATGAGTAAAAGTGCATGTTTTGTTACCCAGACAGCAACAGAAGAGATACTTTCGCGTGTTACCAATGTATGTGCGGAGTGCTATACTGAACTACGGGCAGGGGATATCATACACTATGATATGCAGAACTACCGTTATCTGTGTGAACGCTGTCAGGAGGAGCTGTGCGAAAAGATGAATGACGAGTGTGAGATCATCACGGAAGAGTCAGAGGGACTTTTCGGATAGTTCTCTTTCCTCATCCTGCCGCTCGCAAGATATTATTTCACACTTCTGTCAGCAAACCTTCTCTTCCTTGGCCTCTGTACCGGAAGAACGTCTACTCTTGATCTCTTTCTTTGATATACCTGATCGCATTGAGATAGCTTAAGGCATTCAGTTTGATGCCTCGGTAGGCGATATCAAATGCTGTTCCGTGATCGACGGAAGTTCTTAGGATCGGAAGATTGAGTGAAACATTGATTCCTTCATCGAAGTAGAGTGCTTTCAGCGGTGCAAGGCCCTGGTCATGGTACATCGCGATATAGTGGGTGTAGCGGGCACGCACATTGGGGGTAAAGGCGACATCGGGAACAAGCGGCGCAGTGAAAACCTGCTTGTCGAGCTGTTGATGTGCATTTTTGATGGCTGCTTTGATGATCCTCTCTTCATCTCCCAGTACTCCCTCATCTCCCGCATGGGGATTGAGCCCGAGCACGGCAACTCTCTTCTGAGGTTTGGCCGTACGGTAGAAGTCCAGCAGAAAACGGGTCAGATCTTCAAGAGTGATTTTCCCGGCTACCTCTCTGAGTGGCATATGCTCGGTAAAGAGTGCGACATACATCTTCGGGCATCCCAGCATCATGATCGCTTCCGCATCAAAAAAGTCACGCAGGGCATCGGTATGTCCCTTATACTTCACTCCGGCCAGTTCCCAGGCTTTTTTGTGGATCGGAAGCGTGCAGACCGCATCTGCTGTACCTGCCTTTGCAAGTTCGACCGCTTTGCAAAAAGAGGCATAGGCATAGGCACCGCTTGCTTCGCTTACACTCCCCGGTCCTATCTCAAAGCAGGGTGCGATATCCTCGACCGTCTGAAATGCTTCGGGTATCGCCAGAGCCAGTTTTGAGGCAGCCTGTTCCAGCATGGCCCTGTCGATACAGTAGATCGGTTTGACAAGTTCGCAGACTCTCTTGTGGTTTTCCAGCGCCAACTGTATTCCGATGCCGTTGAGGTCGCCGATACTTATTGCTACCTGTTTTCGGTTTATCATTGATGCTTTCCCGCCCGCTTAACGTTTCAGCATCGTTTTCATATCAATGATCGCCTGCTCCAGTCCTGTATAGACCGAACGTGCGATGATACTCTGACCGATGTTCAGCTCTTCGATATCCCCGATCTCAACGATAGCAGAGACATTCTGCATATTCAACCCGTGGCCTGCAGCCACTCTTAGCCCGATCTCTCTTGCCTCCTTGCTCAGCACCCGAAGGGTGTGAAGCTCTTCATCAAGCATTTTTTTGAGTGTATTGCGCGGGAGTTCCAGTTCGGGGATCGTATGGTGGGTCTTTGCCAGGTTTGTGTAGAGCATGGCATAGATATTGGCATATTTTCCGGTATGAAACTCTATCCACTCTACACCCAGTGCCTTGGAGGCTTTGAGTGCTTCGGAGGTGGGGTCGATGAAGAGGGATACTTCGATCTCGTGCTCATGCAGCTTTTCGATCGCTTCTGCAACTCTCGGCTGATCTCCCGTGACAGCGAGACCCCCTTCTGTGGTCACCTCTTCGCGTTTTTCGGGCACGAGTGTCACACGGTGGGGTCTAAGCCTGTAGGCGATATCGATCATCTCGGGGGCAATGGCGCACTCCAGGTTCACAGGGAGCGCAGAGAGCGCGATGATATGTTCTGCATCTGCATCCTGCATATGCCGCCTGTCCTCGCGCAAATGGATCGTGATCTGATCCGCACCGGCACGTCTGCATATCCCCAGCGCATCCAGAGGATCGGGATCTCCGACTCTTCTTGCTTCTCTTAGTACAGCGATATGATCGATATTGACACCCAGTAACATGATTTGCTCCGTAAATAGTATGGTGTTGATTATATCCAAAAATATTTTTAAGATACGATTTGTATAATCGCCATACTATAGAAATTATGGAGCAATCATGACAAACAAAGATATCCTTCCCGTACACTCCTACAATGAGATCAAAGAGAAGATCGGCAACGGCAGGCCGACTGTGCTCTCTTTCGGAATGAGCCACTGCTACAGCTGTATCGCGATGTCCAGGGTCTTTTATGAGATACTGCAGGAGCATCCCGAACTTCAGATCTACTCCATAGACTCCCAGAAAGACCGCATCATCAGCCGGGATATCTACAGGCTCAAAGAGATGCCGGCGCAGATCTTTCTGGATGAGAAGGGTGAAGAGCTTTTCAGGCATACCGGAGCGTATAAAAAGCCGGTCGCTGAAGTCATCTTGAGAAAGTACGGATTTACGCTGTAGCCTCAGCCTCAGGTTCGGTATCTGTGACAGTGAGGGTATTCCTCAGCGACTTTGAAAAACTCTTCACCAGGTGCATATCGTTGATGGCCATGGCAGTGATCTCCGGTTTTATCTGTGTATTCTTTGCCATATCTTCGATAAGTTTCATACTGTTTTTATAGGATTCTGCAATTTTTTTGTACATGGATTCCAGCTCTTCTACCGCTTCGTGGTTGCCCTCTTTGGCATCATGGAATGCCAGAACGGTTTTGAGTATCTGATAACGCAGGTTTTTGTAGAAGGTCTGTTCTTCGTTGCTCGTCGCTTCATAAAAGCTGTTAATATCCGTCAGCATATCTTTGATTGATTTGGCTGCGGTTGCAAGATAGATACTCTGGCGGGAAAGATGCTGAAGCTGTAACTGGTGTGCCTCATGATTGTCTTTAGCCGAAAGCATGGAGTTGTAACGATAGATCTCTCCCTCAATCAGGCGGATTTTCTCATAAAGCTTCTCATAGGAGAGGTCAAAGTTCTGGTTATACTGTTCCAGCAGTTTATCCACACCATACTGCTTTTCCAGTGCTTTCGGCGGCGGGATATTGACTGACAAGAGGGCAAACTCCTCTATCTTGTCCGCAAGGTGCATGATCTCCTTTTGCAGCGCTTCGAGTGCCAGATCCGGCACATCCAACGGTACATTATGGATAAAGTGGGTGACATGCTTGACCTCTTTTTTGAAGAACCCCTTGACCCAATCAGCCAGTGTCTCAATGAAGGGATACCATAGCAGTACACCGATGACATTGAAAAAGGTATGAAAAAGAGTGATCTTGATCACATCATCAACAGCTGAAAGGTAGGTTTCAAAGGGAATGATCAGCCACTGCAGTGAAAACAATACCACCAGCGCGGTAGAGAGATTGAATATCAGGTGGGCAACGGCGGTACGCTTTTTGTCCGGTATGCCGCCTATGGAACCGAGCACTGCTGTCACAGTGGTCCCGATATTGGCCCCCACTACAAAGGCTGCGGCGGCCTCAAAAGAGACCATCTGTGTAAAGAGTGCGCTCTGAATGATCGCGATAGAGGCAGAACTCGCCTGGATGACGGCAGTAATAACCATGCCGATAATCGCAAACCAGTACGGTGAAATGGAAAGATAAGGAGAGAGATCGAACGTTTTGGAGAAGACTTCAAAACTCCCTTTCATTCCCTCCAGTCCCAGGAAGATCAACCCAAAACCGACCATCATATTAAAGTAGTTTTTCCATCTTCCCGATTCGCCTGCAAGTACGCTGCCGAGTCCTCCCATTGCGATCATAAGATAGGAGAGCACCTTGATATCCATCTTGAACCCTACCAGCGCTATGATCCATGTAGTGACGGTTGATCCGATATTTGAGCCAAAGATGACGCCGATAGCACTGCTGAGGTTCATCATTTGTGCACCCACCAGGGAAAGGGTCATAAGGGTGACAACTGAAGAGCTTTGAAGCAGTGCTGTTGCGCCAAGACCGGTCAATAGGCTTTTGAATTTTGTCGCGGTCGCATTCTGTACGATACGTTTAAAGGCTCGCCCGGCCGATATCCTGATCTGGACTTCAAGATAGAGCATCCCGAATAAAAAAAGCCCAAGTCCCGAAAATGCTTCTATCCATACCACAAACATACTGTGCATTGAGGTACCCCTTTAACGTTAGCTGATGATTCAAAATGGTTATATTATATCAGGTGTGAATCATATTATGCATTAGTGCACAGGGGTTTGGAGCTGAAATATTTCGGCAATAGTTTCGATGCTACCTCGTTACAGAAGATTATGGTAAGCAGCAATAGAGCAGTGCATAGCATCCCATATAAAGAGTGATCCGTTCAACGAGAAGATAGCTGCGGAAAGTGATGATAGAAGCCATTAATTTTTCCCCTAAAGGTTCAGCCCCTCAAGTATCGTACAAGATGGCAAAGGTAAAAAAGATTATGAAAAATCATAGAGCTTTGACACTCAGCCGTAACCAAGATTATGTTAAAATTATGTCAAATTTATAACGATTACATAGAAAAGGCTGGCAATGGCAAAAAAAGTGATAAAAAAAGCCGTTTTGGCGTATAGCGGCGGGTTGGATACAAGTATTATCCTGAAATGGCTTCAAGATGAGTATAACTGTGAGGTTGTAACCTTCACAGCAGACTTGGGGCAGGGTGAAGAGGTAGAGCCTGCACGTCAGAAAGCACTTGCGCTTGGTATCAAACCGGAAAACATCTTCATCCTTGACCTGCGTGAAGAGTTTGTAAGAGATTTTGTATTCCCGATGTTCAGAGCAAATGCAATCTATGAAGGTGAGTATCTGCTTGGTACGTCGATCGCCAGACCGCTGATTGCCAAAAAGCAGATCGAGATCGCAAATCAGACAGGTGCAGATGCGGTTTCTCACGGTGCAACAGGCAAAGGGAACGACCAGGTACGTTTTGAGCTTGGCTACCTGAGCCTTAATCCTGATATCGCAGTGATCGCACCATGGAGAGAGTGGGACCTGAATTCACGCGAGAAGCTTCTTGCCTATGCAAAAGAGCACGGTATCGAGATCTCTAAAAAACACGTGGATGAACACGGTAATCCAAAAGCAAGTCCATACTCTATGGATGCAAACCTGCTTCATATCTCTTATGAGGGGCTTCACCTTGAAAATCCTGCAGCTGAGCCTGAAGATGATATGTGGCTATGGACAAACTCTCCAGAAGAGGCTCCGGATGAGGCAGAGTATATCACGATCACTTATAGAAAAGGTGATCCGGTAGCGATCAACGGTGAAGAGATGAGCCCTGCTACGCTTCTTAAAACACTGAATGATTACGGCAACAAGCACGGTATCGGACGTATCGATATCGTAGAGAACCGCTATGTAGGGATGAAAGCACGCGGATGCTATGAGACGCCGGGCGGTACGATCATGCTGAAAGCACACAGAGCGATCGAATCGATCACGCTGGACAGAGAAGAGGCACATCTTAAAGATGAGCTTATGCCAAAGTATGCAAAACTGATCTATAACGGATACTGGTGGTCTGCAGAGCGTAAGATGATGCAGGCAGCCATCGACACAACGCAAGAGAGAGTCAACGGTGAAGTAAAACTCAAACTCTACAAGGGGAATGTGATCGTCGTGGGTAGAAGTTCGGATGAATCACTCTATTCAGAGGCGCACTCGACCTTCGAAGAGGATGAGGTATACAACCAGGCAGATGCGGAAGGATTTATCCGTCTGAATGCACTTCGTTTCATTATCGAAGGGAAAAAACAGCCGGAGCGTATTGCTTCTTTGATCGGTGAAAAGAGCGAGAACTAGAAATAGTTCTCTCTTTCCCGTCTCTTCTTATCCCTCCTTCATTCTCCAACCCATTCCATCGTTGATACACACAAATATAGTATAATCCCAAAAATACCAGTGGGTAAGGAGATCTCTATGAAAAAGTTTCTTTTATTGATCATGATCGGATTGACGGTGATCGTTTTGAGTGGATGTGCCACACATCAGAAGTTTGTACAGAAGTATGACGGATGGGTAGGAAAGGATATCACGGCACTGATCGCGAAGATCGGTTACCCAGATTCCACATTCTCGCTCCCGAATAACAATAAGGTTTATGTCTACGAACGCTCAAGGGTCGATGCAGTACCGGTAGGTCCGCTGATGGGGTACGGATATTACGGATATGGATATTACGGGTATAGTTACCAGACAGTGAGCTCCAGCTGCAAACTCTTTTTGGAAACCAACAAGAAAGGGATCATTGTGAAGTGGGGATATCGCGGCAGCTGCCTGAGCTACTGAAAAGAGGGGAAGAGCGGTTGGCCACGCTCTCATCACCGAGGTTTCAAAATCCCCTTCATGACCTCCAGTACTCTGTAGGGTGAGAACTTCAGCAGCCTTTCCCTGTAGAAGAAGTGGGGTACCCATTCAAGTAATACATAGAGCATCAGCATCATCGGATAGAAAGCATAGTATTCATTTTTGAAGCTTTTGTAGGTATAGCGTTCTTCAAACCACTTTTGGGCACTGACCACGCCATTGTAAAAAAGCAGTACCTCCATCGCAAAGATAGAACCCCAGAAAAAGTAGGTCATTCCCACGACAAGCAGTGTGCCTTCTATTCCGAATACCACCAGCACGATCGTGGCAAAGAGGGTCAGAAAGAGTGCAAAGGATTTGAACCCTATGGCAGAGAAGATCACAAGTACCGAAAAGACAAAGAGTAACGCTCCTGCGAGGAAAAAGAGTTCAAGAAAGGTTCGCTGCTCTTCAAAGGTTGTGCTAAAGTATGCTCCCGCCGCCAACAACAGAAAGATAGCGATCACAGTAAGAAAAAGAGAACCGTACGCTTTCATTTTCACTCCTTAGATGATTTCATAGAGTTTGATCAGACTTTGAACATCTGCCTTTCTCCCAAGCCACTCTTCGTAGAGTTCAGACATCTCTATCGCACCGCCGCTTGCCAGTATATACTCTTTATACCCTTTTGCACGTTCTTTGTTAAATCCTGATTCATTATCCAGGCAAGAGAAAAATGCATCTGCACTGAGTACTTCAGCCCATTTGTAACTGTAGTACCCTGCAGCATAGCCTCCTGCAAAGATATGTGAAAACCCATGTTGAAACTTGTTATAACTCGGCGGTTTGAGCAGAGAGGTTTTTTCTCTGATACCATCGAGCAAGCTCTGTACCTCCTCACCCTGGTAAAGGTCCTGGTGCAGCACAAAATCAAACAAAGAAAACTCCACCTGACGCAGGATACCAAGGGCTGCCTGGAAGTTCTTGGTCTCTTTTATTTTTGCCATCAGCACCTCTGAGATAGGCTCACCAGTTTCATAGTGAAAACCAAAACGTTTTAAGATAGCCGCTTCATAGGCAAAGTTCTCCAAAAATTGTGAAGGAAACTCTACCACATCCCACGCCACGCCGTTGATCCCTGAGACCGAACGCTCTTTACATTTTCCAAAAAGGTGGTGGATAGCATGTCCCATCTCATGGAAAAGGGTGACGACATCGTCATGTCTCAGCAGTGAAGGTGTCTTCTCTGTCGTAGGGGAGAAGTTACATACGATGAAGGCTGAAGGAAGGTGTGTCACTCCTTTAGAGTCCACATAGTGTGTCTCCCAGTCATTCATCCATGCCCCCCCGCGTTTCTCTTTACGCGCTTCAAGGTCAAAGTAGATGCGTCCGGAGAGTTTGCCCTCTTCGAAGATGTCAAAAGGTTTTACACATGTGTGCCAGCTCGGTACGTCTGCGGGTTCAAAGGTTACATCAAAAAGTTCCGAGACAATGTACAAGAGTCCCTCTAAAACCTTCTCCTGTTTGAAGTAGGGTTTGGTCATCGTATCATCAAAGTCAAACTTCTCTTTTTTCAGTTTTTCCGAATAGTAGCCTACATCATATCCTGCTAAGTCTTCTATGCCGTCTACGCGTTTGGCATATTCGCGCAGCTCTTCAAGTTCTTTTTTGGCTTGAGGCAAGGCAGCATCAGCCAATTCATTCAAGAAGGTGATGACATCATCTTCGTGACTTGCATCACGTGTCTCCAGAGCATACTCTGCATAAGAACTAAAGCCCAAGAGTTGTGATTTTTCATATTTGAGTGCCAGGATCTGGTCAATGACCTCTGCATTTTCAGGCGCTCTGGTCGCATAGGCTTTAGAGAGTTCCTTTCTGTATTCACGGTTAGGTCCGTAGGTCATGTAGGCCAGATAACTGGGGAATTGAAGTGTAAATTTATAAACGGTCTTTCCGTCAATCTCCTCTTTTGCTGCGTCGATATCAGACTGAGGCATGCCCTCAACATCTTTTTCATCTTCTATGATGAGTTCATAGGCATTGGTCGCATCAAGAAGATTCTGTGAGAACTGGTTAGAGAGTTCAGAGAGTTTGAGATTGATCTCTTCCATACGTTTTTTCTTATCTTCGGGAAGATTGACTCCCGAGAGTACAAAGCCTCTGACTTCATGTTCCAGAACTTTTTGAGCTTCTCTGGAATCTGCTTTGATAGCCTCTATCTTTTTAAACAATGCTATATTTTGTGCCATCTCCGAAGAGAACTTGGAGAGTAGTGGAAGGGACGCTTCATAGGCCTTTTGTGTCTCCTCGGAGTTCATGACACTGTTGAGATGGGAAAGAGGAGTAAAGAAAAGGCTGAGCTCCTCATCGAGATCCTGCAGGGGTTTCAGTACATCGGAATAATCTACGGCATCGGAGTCTGTGATCGTCTTGATCTTTTCTCTCTGCCTGTTTAAAAGTGCTTCCAACTCTTTTGGAAAGTGTTCTAAATGGTTGAGTTTGAATTCTTGAAACATCATTATCCTACTATTCGGTTTTATGGCATTTTACTATGTGTTAGTAAAACTTTGATAAAATAGTAGCAATTTTACATGAGAACAGGAAATAAAAGCATGAAAGTATTATTGATCAAAGATGTAAAAGCACTCGGAAGTGCCGGTGAGATAAAAGAGGTAAAAGACGGATATGGGCAGAATTTTCTGATCGGAAAAGGATTGGCTAAACTTGCCACACCTACAGTGGTCGAGGAGTGGAAAGCCGAGCAGGCACGTATGGCCCGGGAGCTGGCAGACGAGATTGCAAGGCTTGAAGCTGAGAAGATCACGCTGGAAGCAACAGCGATCAAAATAGAAAAAGAGTCTGCACCCGTAGGGATCAAAGGATCGGTAGGGAATGCCGATATTGCCAAAGCGGTTCTTGAACAGCTGAATATCGAGATCGACAAAAAAAATATCAACCTGAAAAAAGCGATCAAATCCACTGGTATCCATAACGTCGATACGAAACTCGGCCACGGTATCCATGCGACACTCAAAGTAGAGATAGCAGGAGTATAGATGTTTGAAGCAACAACGATACTCGGCTACAAGGGGGACGGCAAAGCGGTGATCGGAGGAGACGGCCAGGTGACATTCGGAAATACGATACTCAAAGGAAATGCAACGAAGATACGTACGCTCTACAACGGAAGTATCCTGGCCGGTTTTGCAGGAAGTACCGCGGATGCTTTTAACCTTTTTGATATGTTTGAAGCGAAGCTTTCGGAGTACAAAGGGGATCTCTTCAAGTCCGTTATAGGCTTTTCAAAGATGTGGCGCAAAGACAAACATCTGCGTCAGCTTGAAGCGATGATGATCGTCCTCAATAAGGAGCATATCTTTATCCTCTCCGGAACCGGTGATGTCGTGGAACCGCAGGACGGGAAGATCGCTGCGATCGGTTCGGGAGGGAACTATGCGATCTCTGCAGCCAGAGCGCTGGATAAGCATGCCGGACTTGATCCGAGAACATTGGTAGAGGAGTCTCTGCAGATTGCAGGAGAGCTCTGTATCTATACCAATACCAATATTAAAATCTTAGAACTGTAAGGAAGAGATCAGTGGAGAATATGACACCCAAAGAGATCGTAGCCTATCTTGATAAATATGTCATTGGACAGAAAGATGCCAAAAAAACGATTGCGGTTGCGCTGAGAAACCGTTACAGACGGATGCAGCTCGATGAGGAGATGCAGCATGATGTCATCCCCAAAAATATCCTAATGATCGGAAGTACCGGGGTGGGGAAGACCGAGATCGCAAGACGCATGGCAAAAATGATGAATCTTCCCTTTGTCAAGGTGGAAGCGAGCAAATATACAGAAGTCGGATTTGTGGGACGCGATGTGGAGTCAATGGTACGTGATCTTGCTGCCACAGCACTCACTTTGGTGCGCGAAGAGGAAAATGAGAAGAACCAAGAGAAGATCGCCAACTACGTGGAAAACAAGATCATCGAAAAGCTTCTTCCTCCTCTCCCTGCCGGGGCTAATGAACAGAAAAAGGCAGACTATGAACATGCTTTTGCCAAGATGCAGGGGAAGTTTGAAAAAGGTGAGCTTGACAACCTGACGGTGAAAGTGGAGGTACCCGATCATCCGACATTTTCTGAGGACGGCCTTCCTCCCCAGATGATCCAGGTGCAGGAGTCGATTGTCAAAGTACTTGGAGCCTACGGAAAGAAAGGGAGTGAAAAGGAGCTTCTTGTAAGGGATGCAAAGAAGATACTGGAAGCAGAGGCGAGCCAGGAGCTGCTTGATGAAGAACAGCTAAAATCACTCGCGTTGAAGAAGGTAGAGAAGGGCGGTATCATCTTCCTCGATGAGATAGACAAGATCGCCGTCTCCTCTTCTTCCCAGAGCAGACAGGACCCAAGCAAAGAGGGGGTGCAGAGAGACCTGCTGCCGATTGTTGAGGGGTCAACGGTACAGACCAAACTGGGGATGGTGAAGACAGACCATATCCTCTTTATCGCTGCAGGTGCTTTTCACCTGAGCAAGCCAAGTGACCTGATTCCGGAGCTTCAGGGAAGGTTTCCGCTCAGAGTTGAACTGAACAGTCTGGATGAGGAGACGCTTTACCGTATCCTTACCGAGCCGAAACACTCCCTGATCAAGCAATACCAGGCATTGATGAAAGTGGAGGGTGTCACTTTACGGTTTGAAGAAGAGGCGCTCAGAGCGATAGCGCATTATGCCCTGACAGCCAATGAAAAGACAGAAGATATCGGGGCAAGACGTCTCCATACAGTCCTGGAAAAAGTACTTGAGGAGATCAGCTTCATCGCAGATGAGTATGCAGGGCAGGAAGTGTCAGTGGATAGAGCATTGATCGATGAGAAGATAGGCAGTGTAGTGGAAGATGAAGATGCTACACGCTACATCCTCTAAACAGCGTGTCAAGTGAGTCGTACTTACTTGACGTGACAAAGAAGTGATAGGTCACTTAAAGGGAAAAGAATGATCTCTAAAGAGAAAAAGACAAAAGCAGGTTTTGTAGCGGTAGTAGGGCGTCCGAATGCGGGGAAGAGTACCTTGCTGAACCATATCGTGGGCGAGAAGCTTGCGATGGTCTCGAAAAAAGCACAGGCAACACGCAAGCGTATGAATATTATCGAGATGCACGAAGGTGCACAGATTATCTTTGTGGATACACCGGGTATCCATAAAAAAGAGAAACTCCTTAATGAGTTTATGCTCGATGAAGCCCTGAAGGCAATGGGAGATGCAGATCTTATTTTATTCCTCGCTCCCGTGACGGATAAGCTGGATGAGTATGAGAAGTTTTTACAGATGAGTGAGGCCAAAGGGATCAAGCATATCATTGTACTGACCAAGATCGACCATGCCAAGCAGGGAGAGATCCTGAAGAAACTTGCAGAGTACCAGAAGTACCAGGATCGGTTTGAGGCGATCATCCCCTTCTCGGTCAATAAAAAAGTAGGAAAAGTACAGCTGCTTGATGAGATCGTCAAGTATCTGCCGGAATCTCCCTATCTTTATGACCCGGAGCTTCTTACGACAGATAATATACGTGATATCTACAAAGAGTTGATACGCGAGTCGATTTTTGAAAACCTGAGTGATGAAATCCCTTATGAGAGTGATGTCGTTATCGACAAGATAGATGAAAGTGACAACATTGATAGAGTCTTTGCGACGATCATCGTTGAGAAGGATACGCAAAAGGGTATGATCGTAGGGAAAAAAGGGGAAGGGATCAAGCGGGTAGGCAAGCTTGCAAGAGAGCATCTTGAAGAGTTCGCACAGAAAAAAATATATCTGGATTTGCACGTCGCTGTAAAAAAAGGATGGAGCAAAAACAGGAGTGATCTGGAATCATTTGGCTATGTTTTTTAGTTTTTATTAAAAAATATATGATTTTTAGAAACTTCCTATTTTTATAAGATAAGTTTAATATTAAGACATATATAATTGTTTAATATACAAGGAAGTTTAAAATGTTTTTGAAAAAAAATTCGTCACAGTCGACTATAAAAAATATTGTCACACTGAATGCGTATGCGGGGAAATATTATCAGTTTAAAGATAATACCCTGCAGCCATTGAGGAAACTCACCTACAATACTTCGAATTTTATTGCTTCATATATCAGTAATAAAGATTTGATCACGACCACGGTCTATCTGAGTCGCAGTATCCCTGAAGAGGATATCCCTGATATCATCGATATCAAGGCGTATGAAGAGTTGGGGCTTGACCAGGCAAAAGACTATCTGATCTCATATACTGAGAGCAAGGAGTCCGGCGAAGAGAGAGAGTTTCATATCTTTGTCGCAGAGCCGGAAGTATTGGACAGCAGTTTCCTCTCTATTAAAGAAGAGACGAAATACATAGACCTTCTCACCCCTGCACCGTTACTCTATAGAGCGCTTTACAAAAAAGAGATACTGGATGATAACGGTACACAGTGTTTTGTTTACTTTACAATATTTGACGCGTTTGTGACACTCTATCACAACGGAGAGTTCCTCTATTCCAAATCGATAGATTTTGCCCTTGAAACAATTTACAATAAATATTGTGAATTGATCGGCGAGCAGGTAGAAGAGAAAGAGTTCTTTAATGTTTTGGAACAGGAAGGACTGAAAACAAGCAGAGA
Source organism: Campylobacterales bacterium (assembly GCA_014763885.1). Taxonomy (GTDB): domain Bacteria; phylum Campylobacterota; class Campylobacteria; order Campylobacterales; family Sulfurovaceae; genus Sulfurovum. The sequence continues at coordinate 4,300 of JACXUO010000030.1, read as the reverse complement.
GCATTATCAGGAAAACCTGATGAAGATCTTTGGCGAAGTCTTTATCAATATTAACGATATTATCATTTATGCCAAAAGGGCTTTTGAACTTGAGCGAATCGACCATATGTTCATTGGTACGGCAAACGGACCGATTGTTGGTCTGGATGACTACAGCCAAAACTACCTTGGTTTACAATCTTCAGAGTTCAATTTCAATTATCATATAGAGTGTGAAGAATGGTACACAGATCAGCTTCAGTATCTTATGCTTCTAAACGCATTTGACTATCTGGAGGATGAGCTATCGGTTGTCAACTTGACGAGATATCCCCGACCGCCTTCTTTTGTCAACAGGGCAAGCGGACAATTTATTATCAGTACATTTGTCGCTATTACCGTAGGGTTGGCCTACCCCCTGTTCTATCTGATCGGATCATATATCAATGATGCAAGTATCTATGCTCTGAACCTTCAGAATGACAAAGTTTCAAAAGAAGCAGAGAAATATAAAAAGATCCTTGCGGAGAAAAGGGCGATCATTACCGGTCTGGATGAAAAGATAGCCAAACTCTCGGAAACCTATCAGGCAAAGACGAAAACACTGACTTCCATTTATGACAAAAAAGTCAATTATCGCCTGAAGTCAGGTATCTTCCATACTTTGGCTGAGGAGTTGAACAAATACGGTGTGCATGTCGAACAGATGAAAAGTGAAAATGATACCGTATGGTTGGCATTGGTGAGTTCAGAGGATAGGAAATTGACAGAGCTGATTAAGCATATCTCTGATAACTATTTTCAGGAGATTAATCAGATTGATATCGAATTGATTGAAAAAGACCCGGAGAGTAGCTACTACAAAGGTCTACTGAAGGTGGATTTAAAATGAAATATATAGAAGACAAATTAGAAGCACTGGATGAGTATTTCGCTCCCAAAAAAGAGAGTGAAAAGTGGATGGTTATTCTTGGGGTAGCAGGTATTATTGCCTATTTGGCCTATGCCTTTCTCCTACCCGCAACAGAATCAATGTACAAAAAAAGCGAAGCGAGCAAAAAAAGTATTGAAAAGACGTTAAAAGACAATAATACCTATCTGGATTCGATTACTGTCAATGGAGATCGGGAATACTATGTCAAGAAATATGAAAACGATATACAGAAGAAAAATGCTCAGATCGTAAAACTTACTTCAAATATCAAGTTTATCGACAATAGTCTCAACAAGCTCTCTGATATGCTTTTCAATCAAAGAAGCTGGTCCAGGTTTCTCAACTCTATCACTGATAGGGCAGAGGTTCAAAATGTAGAGATCGAATATATCACCAATAAATATGCTAGCAGCAAAGGCAGTTTCGGTTACGTACTTGAGATCGGTGTAGGGTGTAAAGGTGATTATAAAAGTATTGTCAAGTTCATGAATGAGATAGAACAGAATGTACTTGTTACCGATATTTACGGCAGTAATTTTTCGATAGATAAAAATTCATCCGATATTGTAGCAGATATCAATATTTCTGTATGGGGGATTAACCACTAATGAAAAAGACAGCAATAAGTTTTACGGTGTTAAGCCTGCTTGCCTATGCAGATCTCTCAATCCCGCAGATCGAGAAGATGGTGGCCGAAATCCATGAGAAAAGGGAAGGTGTCAAGCTGGATACCCTTGAACAGACGAAAGAACCTTTTGTTCGGGCAGAAGCGGGTAAGGATAACGCAGTCACTTTTACCATTCCTGAAAAAAAAGAAGATTCAAAACTTACTTTACATGCGATTATCAACGGAAAAGCATATATCAATGACCAATGGGTTGAGATAGAGGAGAAAATCATGGGGTATACACTGAAGTATATCGGGAAAAGAGGCGTAGTGTTGCGTAATGGAAACAATATCAAAAAACTATTTATGTCAAAGAGTGAAAATAGTTTTATCCAGATAGAAGAAAGGAAGTAAGATGAGGAAAATAGAGAAAGCAAGGACGAAACTATTTTTAATTGCTGCGTTGATATTGGGCTTTGGTCTGAACAGTGCAGTCGCAGAAGAGGAGTGCTCTTCCAAACTCTTTTCAGTGACGATAGACAGTCAATTATCCATCAGTGATGTTGTTGAAAACCTTGCTGATACGTGCGGGTTGACGGTTATTGTCAATGATGATGCAGCGAAGATGAGAATGAATAAAAAGCTCTATTATGTAAAACTGAAAAACAGTACATTGAGAGGTTTTTTAAATACGATCCTGAAAGATAATGATCTGCACTATACGCTAGTAGGCAATAAACTGACGATCTCTTATCTGATTACGAAAACTTTTAGAATCCACTACATCGCCGGACAGAGAAAAGGGGTGAGTACAGCCAATGTAACCATTGCCAATCCGAACAGCTCTTCAGTCAGTTCTACCGGAGGCCAGGGCAATGTATCTGATTCTAAAACCGGAATCTCTATCGAGACGAATGACCAGTTGATGTTCTGGGAAAATGTTGAAAAAGAAGTACAGCGTATCCTTATCGGTGCCTCTGACGGCAGCAGCCACTATACCAGAAATGGCGAAACATGGGTAGGGCCTGACGGGAAAGTCTGGGAGTACAATCCTGTTGCACCGATCGTTAACCCGGATGCAGGGATGATCACTGTCACAGGTACGCAAAAGCAGATAGAGAGGGTTGCACGCTATGTACAGACATTAACGGAGCAATTAAAATCCCAGGTATTGATCGATGTGCGCATCCTTTCCGTGAGTTTTGATGATAGTACCACTTCGGGTGTGGACTGGAGCCAGCTTTATACACTGCAGGATATGACGATCAACAAGTTGCTGTTTGCACAAAAGAACATCAACTCCATCGAATATGACGTTGAAGACGGGATCACGCAGTTTGAGTATGCTGATGGCGTGAATCCGAGAAATGCCAATGCATTGATCCTTACAGGACAGACCGATGTCAGTGAAGTGGTAAAATTCCTGGGTACGCAGGGAGATGTGAAATCAATTTCAAGCCCAAGGGTTATGACCTTGAACAACCAGCCTGCTCTGATCTCCGTGGGACAGGAGATTTTCTACAAGATCAAATCAAGCAGCACCGCAAGTTCCGGTGGTGGAGCTGTTGCTGCGGAAGGTGAGATCGTAGATTCGGTCTTTGCAGGTATTTTACTGGATATTACGCCTGAGATTTCTTCTAATGGTATGATCACATTGAAGATCAATCCATCAGTCTCCGATACCGTAGAAAATGTGACTAAAGGATCCGGTGTGCGTGCGATACCGCCTGATTTGGTCAGAAGACAGATTGCTTCAGTGATTACAGTGAAAAATGGCCAGCATGCGGTGTTGGGCGGATTGATCTCTTCAAAGACAGGGTACAATACCAATAAAGTGCCGCTTCTTGGTGATCTGCCGCTTTTGGAACATGCATTCAAATATGAGGAAAAAATCAATCAGGTTGAAGAGCTTGTATTGATTATTACACCGCATATCGTGAAGCATAGTAAAGATATTTCATTAAAAGATCTTGGATATACGAAACTGAATGAAAAGTAGATATGAGGTTGCAAAAAATGTATTCATCGACTCGATAGATGTCGATGACTACATTGATCTAAGTACTTCGGTATCAGCGTTCAGGCAGCTTCAGTACAGTATCGAGAAGCCCTTGAAAATGATTCTGCTTTTTGGCAGGCCAGGGACGGGTAAAAGTATACTTCTAAACCGTATAGCGATGAAGCTTCAGGAGGAGAAGGAGATACACTATTTTGATACGCCTTCAACAAATGAAAAGGAGTTTTTTTACAAACTTTTCAAAGTACTTACCAATCAAGAGCTTCCTTCCAATACCGATATCAATTTCTCATCGTTGGTGAACTACTGTAAAGGAATGCGGGGGGAGAGAGAGATCATCATTCTGTTGGATGAGGCACAAATGTACGGTCCTGAGATGATGGAAAAGATCAGGCTCCTTTCTGATACGCGTGCGGTCAAGTTTATCGTTTCCCTGCATAAGACGGAAGATGAGGATCTCATCGCAAAAGAGCATTTCCAGTCCAGGATCTGGGAAGTAATAGAGTTGAAAAATGCCACCCTGGAGGATCAAATTGCCTATGTACACAAAAAACTTCTTAAAAAGAACCTTTTTGAAGTAGCTAACAGTATCAGAGCAAAGGAGATGAAGCTCATACACTCCTTTACAAAAGGCAATTTCAGGGAGTGCAACAAGTTATTCTATACGATATTTGAGATCTGTGAATATTATGATACGCACGAACCTTCAAAAATACAGTATGAGAGAATTTCCAAAAAGGTCATTGAGATGGCGGCATTAAAG
>JACXUO010000103.1 GCA_014763885.1 Campylobacterales bacterium | reverse complement strand
CTGAAGTAAAGACAAATGTTAAACACCCACTTGGAGCAGATGAAATAAATTGAGGAGGCAAGTTATTACCAGTAAAAGTTCCTAACAAAGGAGCTGCTGTATTATCTCCATCATATATAGATAAAAAGTCTAAATTATTTTCTAATGCAAAACTGTTAAATAATACTACCACAACATCGCCTGGAGTATCAGGGCATATTGTAACAACATTATTTGCACTATTATTATAATTACCTGATGGACCACCTGTATCATAGAAATGATCACCTGCACAGTAATCTGGTAATGTAGTAAAAGTATTTACAACTGACCAAAAACTTACATCAACACCAGGAACACAAATAGCTCTAACGTAAACATCGTAAGAAGTAAATGTAGACAAACCTGTCGCTACATAAGGGTTACTTGATGTAATAATTCCAGTATCTGTTGCTGTAGGAGCTGGTGAACCTGCTGGTAAAATAATAATTTCCCATTGTGTCGCGGTTCCCGCTTCAATCCATGAAATTGTTGCTTGACCCGTTGTAATACCCGTTGTTGCAACATTTATAGGTTTAGGACAAGTTGGAGGTGGAGCACACAAAATTGTCGCTTCCCATCCAGCTGCTGTCACACTACTATCAGAAGTAAAACTAAATGTTAAACATCCTGAAGGATCAGATGATGTAAACTCTGGCGGTGTATTATTACCTGTAAAAGTTCCCAAAGAAGGTGAAGCTGTTGTAGGTCCGTCATAAATAGTTAAAAAGTCAAAATTATTTTCTAATGCGAAAGATAAGAAATTAACAGTAACCTGATCTCCCGGAGTTTCAGGACAAATTGTAACAATATTGTTTGCACTATTATTGTAGTTTCCTGAAGGACCTCCTGTATCATAGAAATGATCTCCTGCACAATAATTTGCAGTTGTAGCAAAATTACTTGGACCCGACCAAGCACTAGAATCAGAAGCACTACAAATTGCTCTAACCCAAACCTCATAAGGAGTATTTGAGGTTAAACCTGTTACTGTATATGGATTTGTAGACACAATTGTTCCAGATCCTGTAGGATAACCAGTACCTGCAGGCTGCACAATAACTTCCCATTGTGTAGCACCTGCATTATCAGTCCACGAGACTTGAACCGAACTTGAGTTAGCTCCAGAAGCTAAAACATTTGTAGGTTGTTGACATGTTGGTGGAGTACACTGAGCTAATCCATTATACAATAATGTGTTTTGAGAGCCAGTACCAGCTGGTTTATTGAATACTACAGCAGAAGCTGTTGGTTCAATAACAGAAACTCCCACCTGAGTTGGAGAAGTTCCTCCAGCATTCCAAAACAATTCGAATGGCACATTATTACATAATAAAACTACTACATCAACTGGACCTGCACCAGTTGTAAAAGTTGAACCAATTGTCGCTACAGTAATACCTCCCTGACGAATATCCATTGTATTACCTTGCCAACCATTACTTCCAGAATCAGTCATTCTGAAAACGTAGCCACACTTCTCACTTGGTTCACAAACACTTGTATTGAAATAGAATGGACCTGCCCATGCACTGAAAGTCCCATCACCACAATCCGATCTCACCCAATACTCATACTGTGTAGCAGCTGTTAATCCAGTAGCTGGATAATTTGTGTTTGTTCCTGTCGTAACACCTGAACCAGCAGGAATTCCTGTCCCAGCATTTTGAACTACAATTTCCCAAGAAGTTGCTGTTCCTGGTTCATTCCATGAAAGATCTGCTGTTGTTGTACCAATATTATTGGCACCTAACCCTGTTGGTTTTGGACAGTTTTCTTGTTGAATTAATAATGTATAATCTATACTAGGAGTTGCAGAAGTGGAAGAAATTACTATATAATAAGTTGTTCCTGCAGTAACTGCAAAACCCGTTATTTCTCTTGGAGCATTTGTATTATTTGCAACACCTGCTAAACAATTAACCCCAACATTTGCACACGATGCGTAAACAAATAATGATGAATTAACCTGAGTAGGTGTCGAAGTTATACTAATAGAACCGTTAAATGTAGCTGTATAGCTGTAAAAAACTTCATTACCTGCTAAATAATTTGTCGAACCTCCAACACACCCAGCTCCTTGTGGACCTGTAATATCATTTCCATAAGTTGCAGTGTTTGCAGATACTAAATATGGTAATGCTGTAACTTGAACTGGTGCAGTACAATCGGTACCAGCTGGCACTGTTGCAAATAAAACTGGACCTGTCCAATCACTAAAGTTAGTTGAAGAACATCTTGATCTAACATAAATTTCGTATTGAGTACCTGGATTTAATCCAGTGAATGTATAAGGATTTGTATTTACCACTGTACCAGTTGAAGAAGATGTTGGAGCAGGAGAACCTGCAGGCAATACAATAATTTCCCATTGTGTTGCCGATCCTGTTTCAGTCCAAGCAATTTGAACTGTACTTCCCGTTATATTTGAAACTTGAACAAAGAATGGATCAAAACATTGTTGCGTAACATTTACGTCATCTATAAACCAGCCATCTCCACCAACAGTAGCACCAGTTTGAGTATGAACTCTAACAAATGCTATGTATACACTTTGTGTAGCAAAAGCTGAAATATCCAATACTTTTTCTTCATATACATTATACACGGAATTCTCATTTAACTGAGTTTCTGTGTAAGTTTGAATACTTGTAAAAGTTGCTGGATTGGTTTGAGATGTTGTAGATATCCTTATATCATATAAGGTCCCACCGTCACCCGAAAATAGTTGTCTTGTAAAAAATCTAAGTTGTCCATTTGCAGGTATTGCAGAAAGAGGTGTTACCAACCAGTCTTCCGAAGTATTTCCTGTACCAATAGCTTCCCTTTGTACAAAGGC
>JACXUO010000102.1 GCA_014763885.1 Campylobacterales bacterium | reverse complement strand
CTTTGCGTAGTCAAACTGTACAATATCATAACGTGCATGATTATGTACATATGGCTCTTTCGTACTTACCTGCTCGATATAGTTTACCTCTTCGATACGCGGCGAACTCTCTAACACTTTTTTAAGTTCTTCTTGATCATGGATCTCAGTGGAAGCTACCATCATCATCGCACCCTCATCTCTGAGGATTTTAGTGATGTATCTTGTATCGATATCCGTGATCCCCAGTACACCATGTTTCTTAAGAAGTTCCGCCAGTGTCTCCTCGGATCTGAAGCTTGACGGTCTGTCCTGATAGCTGCGTACGATCACTCCCTTGCAGTGCGCTTTGCTGCTCTCCATATCCTGGACATTGCATCCCACATTGCCGATCTCCGGCATCGTAAACGTGACTAACTGCCCTGCATAGGAAGGATCTGTAGCAATCTCCTGATAACCGGTCATCGATGTGTTGAAGACACACTCTCCGACACTGGTACCCTCTGCACCGAAACTTTTTGCCTCAAGAAAGAGACCGTTCTCAAAATAGAGTGAGACTTTATTCATTATAGCATTCCTCTTTTAGATAGTTCTTCCTGATACAGTCTTTCGTAGAGCAGTTCATACTCCTGTGAACCCGGTATCACCTCTTTTTTCATCTTCTTGATCTTGTTGTAGACGATATCATCGATCTCCTCAAAGGCATTGGCAAATTCTTTGAATGATTTGAAGATGACATTTTTCACCTGATTTTCATTGACGGTATACTCTGCCAGATAATTTTCATAGAGTTCATCCAAAATGACATGCGCCAGATCATTGTATCTGTCATCATAGTTCATGATCACGCCATACTCCGGAGCCAGTTTCTTCTTGATCATAAAGAAGAGTTGTCTCTCATCAGCATGCTGAAATTCGATCTCTTCATCATTCTCTGCCAAAATAGACTTTACCTTCTCATCCAGGGCACGCTCTTTGGCAAGGTTCTCATCAATGATCTTTTTTGCCGCCGCTACTACGGCCTCTCTTCCTTTTGGCAGGGTTACAAAAGGAGCATTGGCAAGATCGATACCGATCTTTGTGGCTACATATCCAGTCTGTTGCGGTTTAAGTCTCATACTACTCCTTATTTTTAAATTATACCGCAGCCTGGACAAAGTCCAGGTTGCTCACTCACGTTGAGTCTCCTTCGGCAGGAAAACCAACCTACTGATACAATCCTATCTTATAATTGTATCATCTCTTTCGGGACTTGTCGAGATGATGCCGATCTTCGTACCGATCATTGCCTCCAGTGCAGCGATATATGACTGCGCCGCTGCCGGAAGTTCTTCGAAGCTTCTTATCCCTTCAGTTTTTTCCCACCCGGGGAATGTCTGGTAAACAGGTTTTGCATCCTCAAGATCGTATGGTACATAATCAATCTGTTCACCCTCTACCTCGTACGCCACGCATACTTTGACCTCTTTAAAGCCGTCAAGCACATCCAGCTTCATCAATGCCACCTGGTCTACTCCGTTCACACGTACGGCATGACGCATCGCTACCGCATCGAACCATCCGCATCTTCTCGGACGCCCTGTCGTCGTACCGAACTCATGCCCGTTCTCTCTGAGTATATCACCATCCTCTCCGAGATCTTCACTCGGGAACGGACCGTTTCCTACTCTAGTACAATACGCTTTTGCTATCCCGATAACTTTGCCAATATCTTTCGGGTTGAGTCCCAGACCGGAGCAGGCCCCGGCACTCACGGTTGTCGATGATGTGACATACGGATAGGTACCGTGATCGATATCGAGCATTGTCCCCTGTGCACCTTCAAGAAGTACTTTTTTATCCTCGTCGAGAATCTTCCATACCATTTGCGTCGTATCAACGATATAGCTTCCGAGCGCCTCTTTGTACTCGTTCAGTTCTGCCAACAAAGTCTCTCTCTTCGGTGCTTCTACTTCCATCGCATCAAAGACCGGCTTATTCATCTCGAAAAACTCGATGATCTTATCGGCAAGTTTTTCAGGATGGTGCAGCTCTCCCAGTCTGTGGCCTACACGCGCAATCTTGTCTCCGTATGCCGGTCCGATACCTTTTCCTGTCGTACCGATCGCCTTAGCCCCTTTCATACGCTCTCTCGCCTGATCGATCAGGGCATGGTACGGAAGCAACACATGTGCTTTGTCCGAGAGGAAAAGACGCCCTTTCAGATTATCAAACTGGCTCATCTCCTTGATAAAGTCCTTCGGAGAGATCACCACGCCGTTTCCTACGATATTTTTTGCATTCGGGTTGAGTACCCCTGAAGGGATCAGGTGAAGCGCATACTTCTTACCGTCCAGTACGATCGTATGTCCCGCATTATGCCCCCCTGCAAAACGGCATACATAGTCATGTGTCTGTGCCATATGGTCAACGATCTTACCTTTACCCTCATCTCCCCACTGGAGACCTACGATCAAATCTGCTTTACTACTCACTTACATACCTTTACTTATTTTACTTGCGATACACTCATCGGTATAGAGCGCGAATCCTGCCGCTTCCACACCATCGATACTATACGTCCCGCCTGTTGCGATCAACGCGTTGCCTTCAAACATCCTAAACGTCAACGAATCATAATATCTCATCTTCGCATAGAAGAGCGGAGAGATGACCACTTTGGGATACTCGATACGCGAAACCGCCTCTTTGATCTTTTCGAGTTCCTCTCTGATATCATACGGCAATGCACCGAGATCATCCAGATCTTCCACCCTATGCATCTTGACAAGCTGTTCGATCCACGGCAGTTCAGCTTTCATGATCTGCTCGATATGCATCGACTTAAGCACTTCCAGGCTTACGCCGTATTTCTCATTGAGCAGATGCGGTATGCGGATATTTGATATCTGCATGATCGGCGTCTCTTCCATCTTCTGCAACAGGGTTGCGGTTGTCTGGGCAACCTCCACAAA
>JACXUO010000029.1 GCA_014763885.1 Campylobacterales bacterium | reverse complement strand
GCTCAGAAATGTGGCTAACTTTTATATACTTGTTTTTCATCGGTTATATCGTACCTTTCTCGTACTTTATACCTTCTAAACTAGTCTAGCCCCTATATTTTTTACAATGTAAACAAAGTCAAGTTTTTATTGAGTTGTATTCAGATAGTAAAGGGAGTATACAATATAACAAACCAACAGAAGATTTTTAATTAGTTTTCTATAGCTTTAGAGATTTGTAAAAGGGGGAGAAGTTTGTAGTTTAATTTTTGGTTAGTTTGCTGTAGATTTGAAGGTTGTGGTAAAGGGTTGTAAATAAGTAAATAACTGCACTCATCTTCGAATGATGGGTGCAAATTAAAATGCGACTAGTCGCATGAGCCCTCTGCTGAAGAGAACTCAGTGTTAGCGTAGTTTTTTGAGCTTTGCTTAAAAAGCGTCCTAGCTAAATACTAGTTAGTCTCTTGATCTACGATTTTGTTCGCCTTGATCCACGGCATCATTGCACGAAGTCTTGCACCTGTTACTTCTATAGGGTGTGCTTTAAGGTTTTGTCTCTCAGCATTCATTCTTGGGTAACCTGCCTGGCCTTCAAGCACGAAGTCTTTTGCAAATTGTCCGTTTTGGATCTCTTTAAGTACTTGTCTCATTGCTTTTTTAGACTCTTCGTTGATGATTCTTGGCCCGGATACCATATCACCGTACTCTGCTGTGTTGGAGATAGAGTATCTCATGTCTGCGATACCGCCTTCGAAGATAAGGTCAACGATCAGTTTCATCTCGTGAAGACACTCGAAGTATGCCATCTCTGCCGGGTAACCCGCTTCAGTCAATGTCTCAAAACCAGCCTGGATCAGTGCAGATACACCACCACAAAGAACTGCTTGTTCACCGAAAAGGTCAGTTTCAGTCTCATCTTTGAAAGTCGTTTCGATGATACCTGTTCTACCACCACCGATCGCAGAAGCGTATGAAAGTGCCACATCTTTTGTATTACCGCTTGGGTTTTGACCGATAGCGATAAGGTCAGGGATACCACCGCCTCTTACAAACTCACTTCTTACTGTGTGACCAGGTGCTTTTGGCGCAACCATCATGACGTTGATATCAGCTCTTGGCTGGATACGTCCGTAGTGGATCGCAAAACCGTGACCGAATGCGATCGTTGCACCCTCTTTAAGGTTTGGCTCGATCTGTGCTTCATAGATCTCTTTTTGGTTCTCATCCGGAAGAAGGATCATAACAACGTCACCTTTAGCAGATGCCTCTTCTACTGTAAGTACTTCGAAACCTTTAGCTGCTGCTTTTTCCCAGGAGCTTCCGCCTTTTCTAAGACCGATGACTACTTCCACACCGGAGTCTCTAAGGTTTTCAGCGTGTGCGTGTCCCTGAGATCCGAAACCGATCATTGCAACAGTTTTAGACTTGATGATACTTAGATCACAATCTTTGTCATAGTAAACATTTAATTGTTCTGCCATTGTTAAATCCTTCATTGTTTAATTATTTAGCTAAAAAATTTTCGCGATTATATCCAAATCTAGCTTATAACCCTGATTTGGCTATAATCCGCTTCATGCAGCAAATTAAAGTTACTCTTCATACCATCACCGAAAATGAGGCAGGACAACGTATCGACAACTTCCTGATGCGCCGTCTCAAGGGCATACCAAAGTCACGTATCTACCGAATCATACGCAAAGGTGAAGTGAGGGTCAACAAAAAGCGTATCAAAAGCGAGTACAAGCTTCAGCTTGGAGACAGTGTACGCATTCCGCCTGTCGTGATGGAAGAGAAAAAACCGCTGCCAGAAGCCCCCGCATACCTGCTCAAGCTTCTCAGGCAATCTATCATTTTCGAAGATGAACACCTCATCGCAGTGAATAAACCAAGCGGCGTGGCCGTACACGGTGGAAGCCACAGTGAACTGGGGCTGATCGAGATACTCCGCCAGCTTCGCAGTGAGCTTGACTACCTTGAATTGGTACATCGTCTGGATATGGAAACCAGTGGTGTACTGCTCATCGCCAAATCCAGACAGATGCTCCAAACACTCCATGAACGCTTCAGGGATGCTCACCGTATAGAGAAACACTATACTGCTTTGGTCACAGGGGAATGGCAAGGAGGCAGGCAAGAGATCACCCATAAACTGGAGAGAAAACAAAACCGTGATCAGAAGGTACAGGTCAACGGGGAAGGCAAAGCATCAACAAGTATCTTCACCCCTATCAGACATTACAAAGGTGCTACCCTGATGGATGTGCAGATACTTACAGGACGTATGCACCAGATACGCACGCAGTTGGCTCACCTGGAGCACCCCATCATCGGGGATACCATGTATGGGGATAAAAAGCGCAATAGCTACTTTGGCAAGCATTACGGTTCAAAACGGCTCTTTTTGCATGCAAGGTCACTCTCTTTTGAGATAGAGGATAAAAAATATAGCTTTGAAGCACCACTGCCCGAGGAACTACAACAAATTATTGTTCATCTAAAAACATAAAGCTTATGGTCAGATCTTGTGTTATAATTTATACACATAAAAGGGGATATTTATGAAACAAGCAACAATATTCTGGTTTATCATCATATTTTTACCAGTATTACTATGGCTTTCAATGTTTGTATTAGGATTGATAGGCCTTGCATTATACTGGGGTTACTATATGCCACTTTGGTCACTTGGAGAGCCTTTTTTCAATATTCAAGTGATACAGGTTGGTATTACCCCACATTTTATGGTCACTTAATCACAGCAATCATATATTCTGGAATTTATTGGATAATTTATTTCTCAATCAAACAACTGGCTAAAAAAATCTAATTTATTTTGAAAAAATATTGCCATTTTCAAACTACCCTTTTATGCTATAATTGACGATTAAAGGAGGAACTTAATGATCACATTTTTAAACGAATCTATGCTCTGGTGGCACTGGATCGTCCTGGGGATCATTCTTCTGATCATCGAGATGAATCTGGGAACGTTCTTTATGCTGGGGCTCGGTGTGGCAGCGATACTGGTCGGTGTGATGGATATGCTCTTTGGCACAACGTTCAATACCGAACTCTTTACATGGATCCTCCTCTCGCTGCTCTCCATCGCTGCGTGGTTCAAGTGGTTCCGGGAACCCCACCGGACCGACAGCGGCCAATCCAACTACCGTCTTGATACGCTGGGAAGAGTACTGGAGGAGATAGAACCCCACAGCAGGGGCAAGGTGAAATTTGACGCACCCGTACTGGGCAACACGGTATGGCATGCCACCGCCAAGGTCAGGATCGCCAAAGATACGCGTGTCAGGATCGTACAGATCAACGGACAGCTCATAGAAGTCGAAGCTGTATAAATCACTCAAAGGAGAAAATTTATGGAAGCACTCAATATACTGATCATCCTCGCTGTTCTGGTCATCGTTACACTCTACAAAGGGATCAATATCGTACCCCAGGGTGAAGAGTGGGTCGTAGAGAGGCTCGGGAAATTCAGCCGCACGCTTACCCCCGGCCTCAATATTATCATCCCCTATATCGAGTCGATCCGGGAGCGTGTCTCTACCCGGGACCTCATCCTTGATATCCCCCAACAGGAGGTGATCACCAAAGACAACGCCGTCATCCACACCAACGCCGTCACTTTCGCGCGTGTCACCAACCCGCGTGATGCGATCTACGGTATCGAGGATTTTAAAGCGGCGATACAGCAGCTGGTGATGACAACCCTGCGTTCTATCCTGGGAGAGATGAACCTTGATGATGCGCTCTCCAACCGGGAACAGATCAAAACAAAACTCAAAGACTCCATCATTGACGATGTGGCAGACTGGGGCGTGACAGTCAAGTCCGTAGAGATCCAGGATATCAACCCAAGCCCCTCTATGCAGGCATCGATGGAGAGACAGGCAGCTGCCGAGCGTGAAAGGCGTGCGATCGAAACCACCGCGGAAGGGAACAAGAATGCTGCCATCCTCGAAGCAGACGGAAAACTTGAAGCAGCCAAAAGGGAGGCACAGGCACAGATCGCCCTGGCCAATGCCTCGGGCGAAGCGATCAACATCATCACCCAGAACATCAAAGAGAATGAACTTCCGGCGATGTTCCTACTCGGAGACCGGTACATCAGTACGCTTCAGGAGATGAGCAAGAGTGAAAATGCGAAGTTCGTGGTCTACCCTGCCGATCTGCAAAGCGCGATCAAAGGAATGCTGGGGAGTGTCTTTAAACAATAAACCGAAAGAGGGAGTTTGGAATGTGGACCATCAGAGTCTGAGTAACTCTGTGCTATCCTGTAAACCTATAGAATTTCTTCTATGATCTTGAGATTGAGCCAGGATGGCGGATTGTGAAAGCCGAGTTCACTCTGGTTCCACTCGCCTCCCTCACTGTTGCGGGCATACAATATGTTATTGATAAGCGTATATTGCAGTCCCGTAATACTACTTATGAGATTTTTACCCTCTTTTAACGCTTCAAAAACAGCTTCTTTGCTTTGCATACGTTTCCTTTAAGCAATTCATAAAAAGACCCATCAGTCTCTTTATAAAACTGTTTAACCTATGGGCAGAACCTCTGCCGATGATCTTGAAAAAACAGGGATGAGGAACGATGCGATCGTTGCATACCAAAGTGCTTTGCAGCGTTGGCCAAGAGAGGTTGATCTACTCTTTGCATTGGCCAATGCCTGCTATCAGGCAAAGCAATTTGCTGCCGCAGAGAAGTACTATCGCAGACTTCTATCCATAGAGCCCAACCACCCTTTGGCACTGAACAACCTCGCCGATCTCCTCTGCCATAGAGGCAGGCAGAATGAAGCGATGGCAATGATCAAAAAAGCGGTTTCAGATAACAGTAAGATACAATCGATCATAAACGCCACGCAAAAAGAGATCCTCAAGGGGTACACGCCTCAAAAGAAAAAGGAAAAATGATTTTATTGGTTTGGATAATGGTATAGTGGGTTTTTCAAAATGTTAAAATCCATCGCCAGGTGAGTTATAAGATGTATAGGATCGTAATATTTGGAGAGGCGTTACCACGTACAACGTGGTAACGAAGAAAGAAAATTATTTACTAAAGTGCTGATAATCTTTCACTCCACCCCAGTCACCGCCCCACTGCCAGCCGTACTTCTTAAATATCCTGACGGCTTTGTCATCAGGCAGCAGTACGGCTCTGTCTGCTGCTGTATCGTTCCTGTGCACTCTTTTTCTGTAGACCAAAGATGCCTTATGGCTGATACGCCCGCTTCTGGCAATGTAGGGGTTTTCTATCGGGTTGATATCGATCGCTTTGCCGTAAGCGTGTCTGGAGTAGTGACTGCTTCCCGTGGCCCTGCGGCAGTTAAATGCGGAGGTGTTGTCTGCCTCGATGGATTGCCAGTCGTTTCCCTGATAGTCGCTCACCAGCCTCATCTGATAGATGGGGTAGTCAGCCTTATAGAGCGCTTCAAAAATCTTGACCACCTCATCTGCCACATCTTTATGAACGATCAGCTCACCCCACTGCTCCTGACCGCTGAAGTTTTTGTGCCTGATACGCAGATACCTAAGCTCTTTTAACCCTACAGGACACCCTTCTCTGTAAGAATTTCCCTTGATCATACGCTGCTTGATCTCAGGGGTGATCACAGAGATATCAGCCCGATACTCGGCAACAACAGAAAGCGACAATACGATCAATATCACTGCTATTTTTTTCATAATTTCATTATAACCAAATCTATGATTTACCTTCAATTTACGCTAATCTTGTATTATAATAGTAAAACAATACACTATCTATTAAAGGAATAACGATTCATGGAACAGTTTAAAACCTATGCCCTGATGGTAGGGCTCACTTTACTGTTTATCTGGTTTGGCGGGATGATCGGCGGACGTGGGGGAATGATCATCGCCTTTTTGATCGCTGCGGGGATGAACTTTTATGCGTACTACTACAGTGACAAACAGGTACTCAAGCACTACCATGCGATCCCTGTAGATCGGAACAATGCTCCGGGACTCCATGAGATCGTTACCAGACTGACAAATCGTGCAGGCCTTCCGATGCCCGCACTCTATATCATTCCCGATCAGCAGCCCAATGCCTTTGCTACAGGACGCAACTATGAAAATGCAGCCGTAGCAGTAACGGAAGGGTTGCTCAATCTACTGGACGAGAATGAGGTAGAAGCGGTGATCGCCCATGAACTCAGCCATATCAAACACTATGATATGCTCATCGGTACGGTTGCAGCGACCATTGCAGGGGCGATCAGTATGCTGGCAAACTTCGGGATGTTCTTTGGAGGCGGTGACCGCGACAGACCTGCAAATCCTATCGTGATGATCGCACTGATGATCATCATGCCGCTTGCAGCAACCGTGATACAGATGACAGTGAGCAGAAGCAGAGAGTTTATGGCTGATGAGGGGGCTGCTCGTATGACAGGACATCCCGAATGGCTCCAAAACGGCCTGGCTAAACTGGAGAATTATGCCAGGGGCATTGCGATGCATGATGCTGATCCTCAGACAGCGCATATGTTCATCATCAACCCCTTTACAGGCAAAGACTTCTCGCTGCAAAATCTTTTCCGTACCCACCCGACGACACAGGAGAGAATCGACAGACTGGAGCAGTTGAAGTACTAAGCTGCTATAATTAGTTAAAAAAGAAGGGGTTCCTTTGTCCTCACCATTTGCCATACAACTTATGAACGGTTGTCTTGTTTCAGATATCGAGCAGGAGAACCAAAATACCTTTCAGGCTCTGCAAAAAGCCGGAGCGATCGAAGAGGTGAACGGTCTGTGGAAACTGGGCTCTCTTTACCGTGCCGGACGCCTCTATATGGGTAAAGACGGGCGCGGATATGTCGAAGCGGAGTTCAAGGAACAGCGTGATCTTTTGGTAGAGCCTGACGATCTTGGTGATGCAAGGCATGGCGATACCGTTGTGGTCAAACGTATCATTGCAAGACGCGGCCGTGCCAGCGGAAAAGTACTGATGGTGATTGACAAGGCACACCTCTTCACGATCGCCTATACCCATAGGGATGAGTCAGGCAACTTCATGATCCTGGACATCCGCACAGGTGAACCCACCTATGCCAAAATGGAGGGGATGGACCTCAAAGCGTTCAAGCTGGGCACGGTGCTGAAAGTTGATATCGATACCGATAAGGTGCTGGAGGTATTCGGCACACTCGATGACCCTAAGGTCGATGAGAAGATCTCACTGGCACTCTATGAACGGGAAGATGCATTTCCCGAAGCCTGTGTGACCGAAGCGATCGAGGTGGAGAGTGAAGTGACACGGAACGAACATCCTGACCGTGTAGACCTTACGCATCTTGACTTCTGTACGATCGACCCTGTCACGGCAAAAGATTTCGATGATGCGATCTACTTCGACCTGAAAAACTATACCCTCTATGTGGCGATCGCCGATGTGAGCCACTATGTACCCTACTTCACCGAGATCGACAAAGAGGCGAAGAAAAGAGGGTTTACGACCTATTTTCCCCATAAATCCTTTCCGATGCTCCCGCGTGAACTGAGCGAAAATATCTGTTCATTGAAACCGAGAGTAGATCGTCTTGCCTTCGTCTCCAGGATCGAACTGGACCCAAACAGCCTGAAACCTCTCAATGAGGAGTTCTTTGAGGCGATCATCCACTCCAAACACCGTTTCAACTATGACCAGGTCGATGAGATCATTGCCACAGAGGGTCATGATGCGGAGGGAACTGTGGCAAGGCTGCTTACCTGGCTCCTGCCGCTGCAGAAGATCACCGTAAGGCTGCGCAATACACGTCTCAAAGAGGGGTTTGACTTCAGGACGGATGAGACCAAGCTCACAATCGATGCCAACCACCTCCTGGTAGGAACACAGATAGAAACAGGGACCCCTTCACACTCCCTCATCGAAGAGTGTATGCTCCTTGCCAATCAGGCTGCCGCCAAAAGATTTGCGGGAGAGGAAGAGGATCAACTGGGTATCTTCCGTATCCATGAGCCGCCGCAACTCTCCAAACTCGAAGAGCTGCTTGTACAGCTCGCCTCTGTGGGGCTTTATGTAGAAGAGTACGAGGATTCGCCCTCCCTGATCCGTGCAATACAAAAGGAGGCGGAGAAGATGGGACTGGGTGCGGAAGTAGATGCGATGCTGATCAAATCCCTGCGCCAGGCGAGCTATGCAGCACATAATGTCGGGCACTTCGGTCTGGGATACAGATACTACAGCCACTTCACCTCCCCGATCCGGCGTTACTCGGATCTTATTCTGCACCGTATGATCAAAGCCCAGCTGCAAAATGACGAGCAGGAGATGGAGTACCTGCTGAGAAATATCGAATCGCTCTGTGCGAGGGTCAGCGAACTCGAACGCAAAGAGGTCAAGTCCGAATGGGACTTCAGGGACCGTAAATTTGCCAGATGGGCCGCTACGAAGATCGGCGAACTATTCGGGGCCGAAGTGGTCGAGATCGGAGAGAGCGGTGATGCCAAAGCCGTACTCCATGCCGATGTACAGGGTGTAACCGTACATCTCAGAGCCGATCAGGTGATGCTCTTTGACCGCATCAAGGTACGTATCAGCGATGTCAGCATCCCGCAGGCATTTATCCAGTGCGAGTTTGTGGAAAAACTGAGCCGTGAGGCAACGGAGCTGGCATAATGTATCAAAAAGAGTTCAATCAGCGTCTCCAGGGTTCACTGCCAAAAGCTGTGCTGCTCTACGGCGAGAACGACTATCTCATCGACTACTACATCAACTACTACATCAAAAAGCTTGATGCCAAAGAGAGCATGCTCTCACTCTATCATGATGAGTGGGATTTTGAAAAGGCCAGGGCATTTTTGTCGCAAAGTTCTCTCTTTGGGGGGACAAACCTCCTAGTCACCAAAAGGGACAAGAAGATCCCGAAAAAAGAGCTCGATATATTGGTAGAACTCGCCAACAAGAGTGAAGAGAACTACTTTCTCTACGGCTACAGCGGTACCGCAAGCGATGCCAAGAGTATGCAGGCATCCTTCAGCGACAAAAACGGCGGTGTCTGGGTGAGATTTTTTGAACCCAATGTCCGTGAGGGAGTAGCGATGCTTCAGCAGAAAGCGCAGCAGATAGGACTGGATATCGACCACTATGCCCTGCAGCACCTGATGCTCGTACTCAACAACAACTTATCGCTCTGTGCCAATGAGCTTGAGAAGCTTGCTATCCTTGACAGTAAGATCACCAGCAAAGATATCGACAGGCTGGTCTACTCCACTGCCCCATTGGCGGTCGAACAGCTGCTGATGGAGCTGTTCCAGAAAAAACCGATCACCGATACGATCACCAGGCTGCTGGAACTTGGGGAGGATGAGGCTTCCATTTTGCGTGCCACCCAGTACTTTGTCAACCAGATCTTTCTCTTTCATGCCTATATCAAACTTCATGGGCAGGTGGATTCAGCTGCCATCCTTGGGTACAAACTGCCCAAGAACATCGAAGAGCAGAAAGCCTCTTTGGCACTGCGTATCAAATCAGCAGCACTTCTCAAGATCTTTGAACACCTGCTCGAAAGTGAGATCGAGATGAAAAAAGCGCCCTCGACACAGAGGGAGGTGTTGCTTTACAGTATGTTGATCAAGATACAGGGATACCTTTAATAGTGAATAGTGAATAGTGAATAGTGAATAGTGAATAGTGAATAGTGAATAGTGAATAGTGAATAGTGAATAGTGAATAGAATTTACCTAAGCATTTCAAGGTGTCAAGCATTTTCTGCTAAAGGATGCGGATTTCATCCTGGTGTTTCCCATTGTTACACTTTCCCCTTGATGCCCTAAACTTGCTGTAAGATTTTTATAGTAAAATAATGCTTCCAAAATTCCTGCTCATTTTTTGGACAGATACTTTATAACCAGGCTATTAATGAAATAGCGTATCTGAAGATATGGGCTATTAAACCAAAAGGAAACACATGAATTGTTATGAAACACTCTTCGTAGTAAAACCTACACTGACAGAAGAAGAGACAGCAGCACAAATTGCCAAGATCAAAGACGTACTTACTAAAGAGGGTGCAGAGATTCTTGCAACTGATGATATGGGTATGAGAAAACTTGCTTACCAGGTTCAGAAAAATGACAGAGGATACTACACTGTAGTTTACTTCAAAGCTGAAGGTTCTGTGATCACTGAGCTGGAGAGAAACCTTAGAATCAACGAAGATGTGATCAAGTTCCTCACAGTTAAATACACAAACAACAGAGAAATGGCTCACTTCAACAAGCTTGTTGAAGCAGCGAACAAAAGCGTAGCTAAAGAAGCGTAAGCCACACACACAACTAGGAGCAACCCTATGTACAACAAAGTTATTTTGGCAGGAAACCTGGCTAGAGATATTGAGATCCGTTATACACAAGGCGGAAGTGCGATCGGGAAAACTGCGATTGCAACCAGCAGAAGATTCAAGTCTCAAACAGGCGAACAGAAAGAAGAGGTGATGTTTATCGACCTTACCTTCTTCGGGAGAACTGCTGAGATAGCAAACCAGTACCTGAGAAAGGGAAGCAAAGTTTTAGTAGATGGTAGACTGACACTGGAGCAGTGGACGGCACAAGACGGCAGTAAAAGAAGCAGACATACCGTAACGGTAGAGAACCTGCAAATGCTGGGCAGCAGAGATGAGATGGGTGCAGAGGGTTCATACCAGAATGCAGCGCCTGCTGACAACTATGCACAGCCTGAGCAGTCATACAATGCACCTGCACAGCCGCAAAGAGCACCGCAACAACAGCAGTCAAATCACACCATCCCGGAAATAGACATCAGTGAAGATGAAATACCGTTTTAGGAGAACATAAACTATGGCAGAAAGAAGAAAATTCAAAAAAAGATATTGTAAATACTGTGAAGCGAAAATCGACTTCATCGACTATAAAGATTTGGCACAGCTCAAATTCTCACTCTCTGAGAGATTCAAGATCATGCCAAGAAGATTGACCGGTAACTGTAAAAGACACCAGGAGATGGTAACAGTAGCGATCAAAAGAGCGAGACAAACGGCGCTTATCCCATACATCGTTGACAGAAAGAACGTTGTAGAATCTCCATTTGAGATGATCAAGTAAGATCGTTTCGGGATTTCCGTCTCTTAGGAGCGGGGATCTCACTTTTTTAATTTTCCCTCTATTCTTTTCAACAAATCCCACTTTATAAATAGCTATAATATTATCAATGACACCACAAGGATGCTGCTGATGAAGAGATTATTAAAAATCTTGCCGCTATTTTTTTCGATTCTGTTGGTTGGATGCGGAGGAGGAGGAGGAGGCGGCAGTAGTACATCCAATGCCCCGCGCTTCACCTCGGAGAGTACGGTATCCGTACCGGAAAACAGGCTTTTTGTCATCATCCTTCATGCAGACGATCAGGATAGTGTCACCTACGCCATCTCCGGAGGAGAGGACGGTACGAAATTTTCTCTTGATGCTCAGACAGGTATATTGACCTTCAACAGTGCACCGGACTTCGAAAACCCTGCAGATAGTGACAGAAACAATATCTATGAGCTCAACGTTACGGCTACAGATACGAACGATAATCAATCAGAACAGATCCTTACAGTAATCGTAACCAAAGTGATCGAAAACCCCGACAGCGACAACGACTATATCCCTGATGATATCGAAGATCACCTAGGGATGAATGCCGCCAATAGCGACGAGAATCAGAATGGCATAGAAGACGGACTGGATACCGAAGGGCTAAAAGGCGATCCTTTTTTTGACAGGCAGTGGCATATCAGAAGTTTAGGCACAGTGACAAATGAGAGCGGCGTGGAAAGCATTGAAGGTAACGATCTCGCTCTTCTGGAACTCTACCATGCCTATATGGGATATAACCATGGAGAGAATATCATCGTTCAGGTAGTTGATGACGGCGTAGATGCAGACCATGAAGACCTCGAAGCCAATATGGACCTTTCGCGCTCCTACAATGGTGAGAGTATCGGGGACCCTACGGCAACCGTTACGGAGGATGGATCCTATACACACGGAACAATGATTACAGGGATCATTGCCGCGAGAGCCTTTAACGGCAAAGGGGTCAGGGGGATCGCACCCTTTGCCAAAATTGCCGGAAGTGACTGGCTGGAGAACCAAACTGCCGCGATATTGGAAAAAGTCTGGCTATCAGGGAATGGTGCCAACGAGATCGCCGTATCAAACAACAGCTGGGGGGCAGAGTTTGATACCGATACACTCTATGAGGAGATCATGGCTCTGGGGAGCTCGCAGCTCAGAGACGGGAAAGGCCGTGTCTATCTCTTCCCTGCCGGAAACAGCCGGGAGGAAGGAGGGAATACCAACCTCCAGTATCTCATGAGCAACAGGTATGCTATCACGGTTGCAGGGCTCAAGCATGACAACACCCATGCAGACTACTCCAGTCCAGGCTCCAATATCCTTGTATCAGGATACAGCGGGAACTATTACACGGATAGTCCTACGATCGGAACAACGACCGTGATGGGAACTTCATCCAAAAGCGGAAATGTCAATACCCAAACCACATGGGATGATGATACAGCACAAAACTATACCTTTGCGATGAATGGTACCAGTGCGGCTGTACCCACAGTTTCCGGAGTCGTGGCTCTGGTGCTTGAGGCGTGCCCGGACCTCACCTGGAGGGATGTCAGATACCTTATCAGCACAAAGGCGCAACCAATTGACAGTCTCAACAGAAGTTGGGTACAAAATGCTGCGGGGCACGTACACAGTACCGACTACGGTTTTGGACTGATCAATGCCCAGGGGATGATCAACGCCTGCACCACCACATACAGAAACCTTCCCAAAGAGCTTTCTCTGAGCGAGACCCGATCATTCAATACGTCAATTGCAGACATGCAAACAAAATCATTTGAGATTGAGATAGATGAGGATATCACGGTTGAGTGGGTGGAGGTTACGATAGACAATGACTCCTCTTATGCATCCGATTACAGGGTAGAGCTTATCTCCCCCTCAGGTACCAGAACGACCCTTATCCAAGAGGATTCCATTGCTTCTGCTATAGAGGGAAACGAAAATTGGATGAATGGCGGGTTCAGGCTCAGTAGCGCAGCCTTCCTGGACGAATCCTCTCAGGGGAGTTGGCGCATTGAGATGAAGGATATGCTATCAGGCGATAGCGGTGTCCTCAAAAACATACAGATCAAAATCTACGGACACTAGGAGACACAATGAGAAGATCAACCCTGTTTATTGCACTAATGGTCACGTTTGCCGGTACCACCTTCGCCCTTTCAAAAAAAACGGAAACAATGGATACCGAAGAGCAATACCGGACTTTCACGGTACTTGATAAAGGGGTGAAACGTACGATACTGATCCCCAAAGAGAGCCGTTTGGAGGGCAAGATGTCACCCTACAGCGCCAAGCAGATCGATGCGCAGGAGGGGATCGTCATCCAGTTTACAGATCCTGGAACGGTCGATATAGAGGCATTTGAGGAAAAATACCGGCTCAAACTCATCTCCAAGATGGTCATAGGATACTATATCTTCAAAAACCAGTCCAAACTCAGCGACATCGCTCTGATCGAAAAAATACTGAAAGAGGAAACCGGTATCAAGACATTGAAACCGAACTGGAAGAAGCACAACAGGCCTATGTAAGACCAACCTCAAAGGGTTGGGTCAGCTTTTCTGCAGTACGACAAAAAGTTTATCGGCCTCACCCATCTCATAGAGTTCCACCTCTTCGGAAGATACAAGCTTGAGTCCCGGATGAGAAGTGAGCACTTCAAGTGTATGATAGTGCTGGGTGATCCTCTCTTTGGATTTGACAAAAGCGTCCCCTCTTTTTTCAAAGAGTGTCAGCTCCATCTCATATCTTCGCTTTTCAAAATCACTGTCGATAGCCAAAAAACGCGCTTCATCATCCACGATAAAGGCCCCCACAGCGACATTTTCAAATCCGTAGAGGGTATTGACATCAAAGACAAAGTATCCACCCTCATTGAGGTGATCGGCGATGCATCCCAAAAATCGTTGCAGTGATCTGGCATCCAGGTAGTTGACCATATCGAATACCGCGGTGATCACATCATAGGTTCCCTCCAGATCGCACAGGTCGATACACTCCGCATCTATCCCTTTGCTTTGGGTGCGTTCGACCATCAGGGGACTCAGGTCGATCCCTTTGGCCTCTTCAAGCTTCAATGCCTTTTGCATCTGTACCAGGAAATCCCCCGAACCGCATCCCACATCCAGCAGCGTTTTCGGCTGGACAGATTGCAGGAAAAGAAGATAATGGGCATAGAGACGGGGTATTGCTCCTTCTATTCCCAGAAGGTCTTCTACCTTGGCATAGAGGTCAAGTGACTCTGAGGTGTTAGTTGGCACGTTCTACCACTTCTTTGATCTTCTCATAGAGTGAAAGGATCTCGTCTTTTTTGGCATAGTAGCTGTTTTTGTTTGCGATAAGATGCGCAGAGGAGTCCATGATATCTTCGGCTACTTTCAAACCGTTCTCTCTCATCGTATTGCCGGTCTCCACGATATCCACGATCGCATCGGCAAGTCCGACCAGCGGTGCCAGCTCGATGGAACCGTAAAGTTTGATCACCTCTACCCCTACCGCTTTCTGCGCAAAGTAATCCTTGGTGATATTGACCATTTTTGTCGCGATTTTGATATTCGGACGGCTCCAGTCCAGCTCATCTTCGTTTCTGATACCGATCGCCACTTTACACTTGCCCAGCTGCATATCAAGAAGCTGGATGATATCCAGTTCCTTTTCTGTGATCACATCCAGACCTACGACACCGATATCTGCCGCGCCGTGCTCTACATAGGTCGGTACATCCTGATTACGCACATTCAAAAAGCGGAACTCTCCCATATCCAGGATCAGCTCACGCCCCTCAAACTTAAACTCCCCTCCGAAGATCTCTGCAAAGATCTCCAGCGTCTGCTCTGCGATTCTTCCTTTTGGAAGTGCTACTGTCAACATGGTTTACTCCTTGGGAATAAAAGTGAGAAGTGAGAAGTGAGAAGTGAGAAGTGAGTGTATGCATTACAGTGTAATGCTTTGATCTTTTTCAAACAGTTTTGCATCATTTTCCTTATTATCAATAAAGCATTGTCCGGCAATGCTTACCACAATTTCTAATTTCTAATTTCTAATTTTTCACTTGTGTTCAAAGCCTGCATCATCCCTTGAAATACAAGTGATTCATCATAGATGGCATCTTCAAAAAAGCGGCTTAAAAACGCTCCGTCGCCTCCGGTAAAATAGAGGGATTGATCATCCCTGTGCTGATCAATGAGTGCTTTTATAGACGCGATTATACCATAGCTTATCCCATCTTTGGTTGTAAGGGGGAGTTTATCGAGGGCTATGGCTTGATTGATCCGGATATCCAGTGCCGGGGAGATCCTGCGATAGCTCTCAAGGTATGCGTTGATCCCGGGGAGGATAAATCCCCCGTGATAGATGCCGTCTTTCATGATATCCACGGTGATCGCCGAACCTGCATCGACAAAAAGTCCATCCTTCCGGCTCAGGCAGAGTGCCTTCCTGTCCACGCCCATCGTGTCATAAGCACCTTTGAGCACGACCTTTGAGCCGATATTTTCCCAGTTTTTGATCTGTACGATCTTTTGATCGAGTCTATGGCTTACAGAGATATAACAGAGTTCCCGATCTTTATACCGCTCGATTGCCTCCTGATGCTTCAGGTGGCGTATCTTTCCCCCATCAAGGATATGCATATGGGTATTGCCGATATCAGCCAAAAGTCTCTCTTTCACCCTCTAGACTCCTTGTGCCCAGACTACCCAGCCGTGCGTTTCAAAAAGTGCTTTGGCCCTGGAGCATAAGGGTGCATGGATAAGGATATATTTCTGGGTGATCCTCGCCTCTATCCTCTGTTCAAGTTTCTCATGCAACCCCATCAACTCCTGTGCCTCTTTCTGCAGTACCCTGCTCTTTTTATCCAGCTGCATCACTACAGTATAGTACCCTTTCAGGTCAACCCCGAGATAGATCTCTACCTTTTTGCGGGAAGCAAGCTCTTTAGGCTTGATCTTTTTCAATGATTTGAAGATAAGATTTTTTTGCCGCAAATACTCTGTGATCTCTTTCATACCCGTATGATACCCTATTTAGCTCAATGGATGGTAGCTTCGCATCGTATCCGCCAGGTTCTGCTTTTGGATATGGGTATAGATCTGCGTGGTCTCCAGAGAGCTATGCCCCAGCAGCTCCTGCACCACGCGCAGATCTGCTCCCCCGATGATGAGCGACGAGGCAAAAGAGTGACGCAATACATGCGGCGAGACCCCCAGATACTTTTTGACGATCTTAAAGGCCGAGATGCGGCTCAGTACCTCTCCTCGGTAATTCAGCCATAGATAAGGGCTATGCATCCGCTCATGCTGAAGATAGCTTTCCAGTGCCTCGATCGCAATCGGGGCAAGAGGAACGACACGCTCTTTTTCCCCTTTGGCAAAACGTATCTTCAGCCACCCTTCAACGATATCTTCCCTCTGTACATTCAACGCTTCGGAGACACGGCAACCGCTTGCATACAAAAAAAGTATCAAGGCATAATCCCTCATCCCCGTCAATGTGGAACGGTCGATCAGAGTAAGGCTTTTCATAATCTCTTCACTGCTTAGATATTTGGGGAGGTTCCTGGGTACCTTGGCCATCGGCACCTTGATCTTCTTTGAGACAAAATCATGAAGATGGCAAAAATGGAAAAAGGCGTTGATCGATGAAAGTTTGCGGTTGAGCGTGCGTTTGTTTGCATAGGATGCCAGAAAACCCAACACATCATTGGTATCCAGTTGCGTCAATGCTTTTGTGCCGGATGCTTCAAGCTGTTCCAGATCGGAAATATAAGAGGAGATGGTATGGGCACTAAGCGCTCTCGTGACGCTCAGGTACTCTTCAAAGGCTATAAGTATATCGCTCTTACTCATAACCCAGTTTTGAAAGTTCTATCACATCTCCGTCTTTATAAAGTTTCGTTGCAGAGATAAATGCCGCCCGCTTAACCTCACCGATATCATAGATCCTGTTCCTTGTCAGTGTCTTGTCAAGCACGATAAGCGAACCCTTCTGATCCAGTGCATAGACTTTCCCTCCCACCGCCGTGGCCACGGAAAAGTGTGCAAACCTGAACTTCGTACGTTTCTGCTCTTTCAATGCTTTGTTCAGCTGAATCACCTCGCCCTCTTTGGTAAAGAGGTAGATCATACCGTCAGCTACAACGACTTCGGAGATATTGGCCTGATACTCCTGCTCTCCGGCCTCTCCGAGCGAGAAGAGGCTCTTAGGCGTTGCTGCCACCAGTGTATCCCCTGTACGGCTGAGATAGATCACATTGTTAAAGGCATCCGCACTGCTGAGATAGACCACCTTGGCACTGCTGAGATCCCGACTGTTTACAATAACAAGCTTCCCGTCCAACATAGGGAAGACCACAAGCTGATCGATATATATCGGTGTGGCTGCTCTTGCATCAATGGCATAGGTCTCATCTGACCTCTCCTCCATCTTCTTTTTCTTCGTGTGGATGTCATAGATACCAAAAGCATTGTTGTTGAGGATATAGGCGATCATTCCGTTCTTGATCGCTGCTGTTACCACCGGAGAATCAAAGGTGATCTGATGTGCAACCTCCTGGCTGCTCTTATCGATCATTTTGAGTCTACCTTCGATATCGGATGCCAACAGATAGCGGTCGTTCTCACTTAAAAACCGATACCCTTCACCAAGATCGATCGAGCGCAGTCCCTCTGTTTTGCTGATATAACGGCGGTTTTCCAGGGTAGCACCCTCTCTGCTTACTGAGACGATCTTGCTTTCATAGCTGCCCGTGACTTTCGAAGCACTGAAGGTCTCTTCGGGTTCAAAATATTTTTTACTGCTGCAACCGGTAAATACCAAAGCAGCTGCAACCCCGACCAGTGTCAGATATCTCATCACTTCACCTTTATTGTGGCGTGTTTCAGGAGCTGCGCAAGCGTTGCAACAGGTGAACGCGGATCGATCATACCGAGCTTTTCCTCTGCTTTCGCCATCTCTTTGTTCTGTATCGCAAGGTATGCCTCTTCAAGCAGTACCATCTCTCTGTACAGCGCAGAATCTGCTGTGCTGTTTTCCATCACGGCAAGGGTATACTCGCTTGCATCGGAGACGACTGTATTGCCGCTTTGGGAGAGTGTGTTCAATACTTCTTTATCCTCTTTTTTTGCAGCCTCTGCATAGCTGTAGAGCTCAAAAAGCGCCGGATTTTTTTCCTTCAGCGTATTGAGCGCGGCACTATCTTCAGGATTTTGCTGTAGTGTCAACAGTGCACTGTTCGCCTCAGACAATCTTCTCTCTTCCATCCCGGACATAATACTCTTTCCGATAAAGAAAAGTGCCAATAACGCAACCGCGCTCCAGATCGCAACCCTGTATTTTTTATAGAACGTTTCCAGCTTAAAGGCACTCTCCAGCACCTTTTCATCACTACTCAGTTCCTGTTTGACCTCTGCAATATTCACTGCAATCTCCTAAGACAATTTTATATGGATATATTATACCTTTTGGAGTTAAGATTTTGGTTAGAGTTTACCCGGAGAGAGGATGAAATTCACCGCTACGGTTTCCTTTATCGCCTCTAAGAATGTTTTCCTATCGGCTATTTTCCGCTTTGGGGACTTCCCACTGTATGGTGACCGTCCGGACACCCCAGTATCTTGCTCTTTTGAAATCATTTCCCATATAGAGATCGATTTTTTTCTTCCATTTGGGATGCATTCTGTCCAGTACGACATACTCCCCTTCAAGCCCCTCTATCCTTACTTTGCTTTGATGGGTCAGGCCCATTTTGAGCAGATCGGCAGAGACGGCAATAGAGCGGCATGAAGGGGTCAAGGGATCTCCCCATGCCCCCACAGGATATTTTGCATTTTTTCTCTTAAGTCGGGAAGTATATGCGGTGGAGTGTACCCGCATCTTTCTGATCTCTTTTTTCACAGGATGCATTTGGGGGGAGCGTGACGGCGGTGGCTTCGCACACCCCGTTAGAAAAAAAGTGATCAGAAGCAGTGCAGAGAGATATCCCGTAAAGTATTTTGCTGTCTGATACCTCATCCGCATTCCTACTTTCTACAGTTCTACTATCGTGATCCCGAGGTTGCCGGGCATGCGGTAAAAGTTTTTTATCTTAGGATGCTTTTTCAGATACTCGGTGACCAGTTTTGCCAGCACACCGCCGCCTGTACCGTGGATGATCTGCACTTCTCCAAGATTGTTTACCATTGCATCGGAGAGGAACTTGTCCACCGTTTCAATCGCCTCATCCCCGTACATTCCGAGCAGTTTCACAGAAACGGAAGCCCCCGTTTTTTCCACTGCCACTGTAGCTTTTTTGGGCTTTTGAGGTGCTTTTGCCTTCGGCTCTTCACCGCTTTTTTTCAGCTCTTTGAGGGGAACCCTCATCTTCAACCCGTCAACTTCTATCGTCGCTTCTTTGCCTCGAATGGAGAGAAGTTCACCCTTGTGGGATCTGTATTTGATCCTGTCGCCCTCTTTTAGCAGCTCTTTTTCTTCCGTGCGTACCTCTCTGGGCGTAAAGCTCTTATGCTTGTGTGCTTCGGTAAGCAATCGCCTTCCTTCGCTTGACTCTTTGGCTTTCAGCGCCTCCTGGGCTCTCTTGGTCGCCGCGTTGTAACGGTTTTCAAGCGTGGCGATCGCTTTTCTGTGTCGCTCCCGGAGTTGAAACTCCTCCTCTTCAAGATGACGTTTTTTCTTCTCTACTGAAGCGAGTTCCTCTTCAACGTTTCTGATCTTCTCCCTCATTTCGCGCTCCAGGGTTGTCGATCTCTCTATGAGTTCATTCAGCTTCTCTTTGTCCTCACCGTATACCTCTCTGGCCCGTGCCACGATACGCTCAGGGATACCATAGCGTTCCGCGGTCTCAAAGGCATAGCTCTTTCCGATGCTCCCCTGCAGGAAGGTGTAGGTAGGCAGCCGTTTCTCCTCATCATAGAGTGCTGCGATCAGCTCCACCTGCTCATCGCTTGCCATCAGGGATGCCAGACGTTTATGGTGCGTCGTCACGATAAAAGTGATCCCTTTTTTTCTCAGCTCGTCAAGCAGGACCCTGAAAAGGCTTGCCGCCTCGTCGCTGTCTGTCCCCAGCTCGATCTCATCGACCCCGACGATCGCATTCTCTTTGGCGAAAAGTTTTGCGAACTCCTGCATACGTCCCGCAAAAGTGGAGATATCGTTTTTCACCGACTGCGGATCATCGATCACCGCTTCGATACTTTTGAAATGCCCTACTTCGCTCTTTGCCACATTACACCGGAACGGCAGGAGATATTTCGCCATATAGACCGCACTGAGCAGGGATTTCAGAAGCATCGTTTTCCCCCCGGCATTCACCCCGGTGATCAGCATCACCTCTTTGTCCAGATCGATCGATACCGGTACGGGATCTTCAATCGCGGGATGGGCAAACTCCTCGAGCCTGATGCGTTTTGACTTGCTGGGAAGGATAAACTCATACTCCTTGCTTCTGGCAAACAGCACGCGCGCCTGGTAGTGGTCGAACCTGTCATACTCTTTGTTGATAAAGGCCAAAAAACGTTCCCACTTGTTGAATTTTGCAGAGATCTCTTTGCAGTAGCGGTAGATCACCTCCTCTTTCCGGCTGAGGAGGGCAGACTCTTTCTCTTTCAGGTGGGAGATGCTCTGGGGGATGATATAGAAGTGGCCTCCCGAACTTCTGGCGACCACTGTCGCCTTGATCACATTATTGAAGCCCCCCTTTACCAGGAGGGTCTCCTCTCCCCCGCTGAAGTGCACCTGTGTATCCACCAGGTAGTCTCTCAGTTTTGCGGAGTGTGTCAGTTTGTAGAGTGTCTCTTTGATATCGATCTTGTTCTGCTTGATCGATTTTTCAAGGCCGTAGAGTTCAGGGTCCCGCTCAGGATTGATCTGGCCTTCGGCAGTAAAGTAGTCAATGATCTCGCGTATCTCGTCGGGGATCTCGATACTGTGGAGCCAGGAGGAGAGCGGTTCCTGGAAAGTGTGGGATTTAAGACGGTTGAAGTAGGAGATCATCGTCACAAAAGCGTAGATCTCCTCCACTCCGAGTATCGCCTGCTTTTTGATAAGGTTCAGTTCAAGGTCAAGGTTTTTCACCGCTTTCGGCGGCGGGAACTCTTCGGATGAGAGTGCTTTGATATAGCGGAAGTGCTGGTTGATATCACCCTGCATGACCACAGACTTCTCCCTGGCAAAAAAGTGTTTGAACTGAGTAATATACCCGTCAAGGTCAAGCTTCTGGATAATGGATTTCTGTTTTGTCTCTTCTTGTTTCACGCAATAGGTTCCCAAAATATGTATTGGTAGAATTATAACACGTTTGCTTCATATTCAGATTTCCCTGAGAAACACAAACATGCCACTTCAATTTCACCTTATCCTACCCTCTGAAATATGCGAACGATTGTAATACTTGTTGAATGCCCTTCTGCTCATACTTTAAGATACCTTTTTGGTTCTTAAAGTTTACCAGACCCTAAGATATATGAACCGACACATCCGCATTTTGTGACCTGTACGATACTCAATTGGCTACCTGTCTTTACAAGAAAAGAGAGTGTAGAGATACTCATACAAAGTTTTAAACATCTGCAAAAAGAAGACAACTTTCACCTCGCTCCCAAACTGAGAGGCCGTGAAAGAACTCACGGAAGTGGAGACTTTAGTCCCACAACGATTCTTTTTACACGAAAAAATTGTTTTTTCAGGGGTTTTAGTGATCTTTGCGTTAAAAACTGAAAAATATTGCATTTTTCGGTGGGGCTAAAGCCTCCACTTCCAAAGTATTACAGGGTCTTTTACGATCTCCGGAGCTTAGAAAAAGAGGAGAATCCCCCTAAACTTCGCTGTTATTTGATGAGATCCTGAATCAAGTTCAGGATGACGGTGGTAAAAGCAGCAGTTCTTTCACAGTCTCTGAGTTTGGGAGCGAGACGATAATACGTTTACTTCATTTTCATATAGTTGCAGGGCAAAGTCTTTTCGTGATCTCCCGGCAACGATCGCAACTACGCTTCACCCCTGATCTGATAGGTGATGTCTCCTGCACCGAATGCGGTGATGAGCCCCCGGGTGTACTCTTGTATCACACGTCCCTCTTTCAGGACCTTGACGATGTTACCCTCTTTGGTCACGGCATCCGCCATCCAAAGTTTATAGCGGCTGAACGCCCCTTTGAGGTCGATATCCACCTCAATCTCACCTGCCGCCCAGATAGGAAGGATAACCAACTCATCCACCCCCTCAAAACACTCGACAAACCCGGGGAGATTATCCATTGTACGGCTATACTTATGCGGTTGCCAGATCACATTGAGCTGATCAAAACCTCTAAGATTTTGATAGATCTTCAACGCCTTCATCGTTGCTTTGATCTCAGTGGGATGATGACCATAATCATCGATCACGACACACTCTTCTTTATCCTGTATGATGTCAAATCGCTTCTTGATCCCTTTATAGTTGAAACAATTCTTTCTGACATCCTCAAGTGACTGACCAAGTTCCAGTGCTGCCAGTATCGCCAAAGCCGCATCCAGCGCGATATGTTCTCCCAGTCCAAAAACCTTAAAGACTCCGAGGTCACGAAGCTCAAACTTTGTATGCGGTTTACCCTCTACCAATGTAAATTCAATATTTTTGATATCTTTACTTGGATAAAGCTTGACACTTTCCATCTCCAATGAAGAGAGGAATTCATCTTCGGCATTGATCACCCGTATCTTTGCAAGTGATAAAAAGTTTGTATAGGCATTGTAAAAAAGCGCTTCATCGTACATGTAGTACTCCATATGTTCGGGTTCCACATTGGTCACGATCGCCAGATAAGGATGGGAGTTCAAAAAGCTCTCATCGCTCTCATCCGCCTCGAAGACCACTTTGTCATTCTCATAATAGCGTACGTTGGAGCCGAACTCTTTGCTGATCGCACCGATCAGGGCATTGGAGTCGGGGATAAGCGAAGCGAGCATCGCTGAAGTGGTACTTTTGCCGTGGGCACCCCCCACCGCATAGACCTCTTTTGCCCCCAGGATGAACTTCAGCGCTTCTTTTCGGGAAAGCAGTGTGATCCCCAGTGCTTTGGCTTTTTGATACTCCACATTGGTCGGTCGTACTGCCGCGGAGTAGATCACGATATCAGCCCCCTCCACTCACTCCTCACTCCTCACTCCTCACTCTTCACTTAAAAAGGCAAAGCCTTTTGGCTATCTGTTTTCATCAAGCACTTTAAGCTCTTCTTCTCCCTGCTTCACATACTTGGCAAACATCGTAAGCAGAATATCGGTCGGCTGGGTGAAGTTCTGGATGAAAAATGCCAGAGGATCATGCACATCGATACTTTCCATATCCACCATGCTCTCGACAAACTCCTCAAAGCTTTTGCCCGCCATCACTGCGCAGGCATGGACCATCATCGCATCTTTCAGCCCCGCACGGTCCATCGTATAGTTGAGTACCAGGAACATCTCCTTGGCACCCTTCATGTCGTTTTCACTGTAACGCTGCATCGCATGTTCATAGATCGCACGTGCGGTAGCGATATCCTCTGCATCGCCCATATCGAACACTCTTCCCTCTGTAAGCTTTTCCGCAAGCTTGTCAAAAGCATTGTTCACAATAAAGGTGAAGATCTCGTTGATCTCCTCTTCAGGCGATTCGATGATCAGTCTCGCATCCAAAAGCTGATACCCTTTCGCGATGCTCTGTTCAGTCTTGCACTCTTTTTCCAATCTCTCTATATTTGCCAGGAACTCCGGATCTTTTTTGAGCTCCTCTGCATGAATGTCAGGCATTTCGTTATTCATTTATCTCTCCCATACACATTTTTATTCGTTCTAATGCTTCTTTTGTTTTGTCGGCTTCATAGACCAGTGCCAACCTGACATACCCCTTGCCTTCCCCTTCGCGTCCAAGGAAAGAACCCGGCAGCACCTTGAGGTTGTAGTTCTCGTAGAGTGTTTTGGTAAAGGCGATCTCGTCACCGACTTTCAGCCAGATATAGAAGGTCGCTTCCGGAGTATCGATACCAAGCTGCTCTTTGGCTACCTCAAAGTTCTTCTTATATTTTGCTCTAAAGAGATCGACATGATCCTGATCCGCCCATGCGGCCGCAGCGGCGTACTGAAGTGGCAGCGGCGAAGCACAGCCAACGTAGGTACGGTAAACCATATACTCCTTCAGTATCGCTGCATCCCCTGCGATAAATCCTGAGCGGAGTCCGGGAGCAGAAGAGCGTTTTGAGATTGAGTTGATCACCAATACGTTTTTGAAACTCTCATTTCCCGCTTCGATACTGGCATTGAGCAGTGATGGAAGTGGATCGTTAAGATAGAGGTCGGCATAACACTCATCATTGAGCAGTACAAAATCATGCTTGAGCGCAAGTACCACCCACTGCTTCATCTGCTCCATCGTCATCACCGATGAAGTCGGGTTGTTCGGCGAGTTGAGGATCACCAAGTCTACTTTGGCCAACTGCGCTTCATCTATCTCTGGCTGGAAGTTGTTGGCTTCGTTGAGATTCAGATAGACCACCTCAGCCCTGCTTGCCTTTGCCGCCCCCTCATAGATCTGATAAAATGGATTGGGGAACACCATCACAGGGTTCTCTATATCATGCAGCAAAAACTGGGGGAAATTAAAAAGCACCTCTCTGGTCCCGAAGGTAGGGATGATCTGATCTTTACTCAGCTCCAGATTAAAACGGTTTCTGAGATACTGAAGCATCCCCTCTCTAAGCACGCTTTCCCCGGCTGTTTTCGGATACTTGTTCAACAGTCGACTCTGCTCGCTGAGTGCATCCCGGATAAATTCCGGTGTCTCAAACTGAGGTTCGCCGATCGTTAGACTCAGCGGTGAAAACTCCTCGTTTGGCGTAATGTTTTCCAGCAAGTGGCTCAATTTTTCAAAAGGGTAGGTTTCGAAGTTCATTACAGTCCTATATGCTCTATAAATTAAAGAGTGATTATACCGTAATTACCTTGCTACAATAAACGCACCTTTGTTGAACTTCTGACGTATTTTCACCAATGCACTTTGGGCACTTTCCCTGTCCGGATAGCCTCCGATCAGTACTTTGTAGCGCTCTTCATGTACCACGGTATAACGCAAACCCGCCTTTTCCAGTTTGGAGAGGTAATGGCTGTCCGGCCGCTTGGTCACTGAAGCGACCTGTATATAATAACCCCCCGATGAGAGCTTCTTTTCCTGAGAAGCAGGGGATGGCTGTTTGGGCGATGCGGCAGGAATCTCTTCGGGTGCCGCGGAAGCACTTTTGCTACCTGACTCATACGGGGCTTTTTTCGTCTGTGCCAGCCAGTTGATGATACTGTCCTGCAGTGCTGCCCCACGGAACGTTCCCTGCCTCGTGTTGACCAGGATCACGACACTGTAATAGCTTCCGGCCCTGTTCTTCACATACCCCCCGATATTTTTGACATATTTGAGCGTCCCTGTCTTCATCCAGGACCTGTTCTGCGCCGGTTTGTAGCGGTAGCGCTTTTTGATCGTCCCGTCCTTTCCCCCTATCGAAAGTGTCTCCATCCACCTTTCTCCCAAAATCCTGTAGGCACTTTCGTAGACTGCGCCAAGCATTCGCGCAGACATTTTTGAACGCCGGGAAAGCCCTGATCCGTTCTCCATGAAAAACTCCCCCTCAGGCAGTGCATGCTGAGTTCTCAGCAGGTTGGTAATGGCTTTCCGTCCTTTCTCCACCGTAGCCGGCGCGCCATAGATCTTCGCACCGGTAAGCAGCAGAAGATGTCTGGCATAAAGGTTGTTACTCTCTTTCAGTGTTTCGGAGACGATCGCTTCGAGAGGCTCGGAGTAGTGCGTAAAAAGCAATTTGGCACCTCCGGGTACCCTTGAGAGCCTCATTTTTCCACTGATCGTTATCCCCTCATCCTCCAATGCCTCTTTCAGTGCATAGTAAAAAGCATTATAGGGCTTGGAAACGATCATACATACCTTGCGTTCTTTGCAGTGCTTTGAGAGCTCGCCTTGAAGTATCAGCTGGGGAAGAGGTGACTGCATCTCCACTTTCGAACCTGCCCAGGCATATTTCCCGCGGCATGATCTGTCGACGAATTTTACCTTGTTGACGACCTTGTAGCTGGGGTCCTCTATCTCCTTGTAAACAGATCTGTTGTGGGGCGTGATACCGACCGTCGTGGTGCGTTCATTGAACATCATTGCATCAGGCATCGCGTTATAGGCACTATAGGGGTAGTTGTCAAAATGTGCACTGTCCTCGTCTCCCACATCAAAGTAGCTTCGGTCTATGATCACATCGCCATTGATCTGCTGAATGCCGCTCTGCTTGATCTGTGCGACGATATCGGGCAGATCCCCGGAACTGAGTGAGGGGTCACCGTACCCTTTGATGACCAGGTCTCCCTCCAGTTTCCCTGAACGCAGATATCCATTGAGATAGAACTCTGTAGGCCAGCGGTAGTCAAACCCCAGCTTCAACAGCGCCCCGTAGGCTGTCGCAACTTTGATCACCGAGGCAGGCTGGCGGGTCGTATCCGCATTCAGAGAAGCGACTACGCGGTTGCTCCCGAGCTCTTTGATATAGATACTCACATCCTTGCCCGGCAGTTTGGACTGGTTCAAAAAATGCGCGATGTCCGAGGGGAGAGCAAAAAGCCATACCGAAACGGCCAGCCACAACAGTATCATACTTCTCATTGCATCTCCTCATAGGCGCGAAGCAGTTGCTGCATCGCTTGGTGGAGCACCTCTTTTGAGGTACCGATATTCAAACGCATAAATCCTTCTCCTTCTTGGCCGAAATCGGCTCCCTCATTGAGCCCAAGCTTTGCCTCTTTGATAAAAAATTCCGCCAGTTTCTCCGTGGAGAGCCCCAGCCCTCGACAGTCGATCCATACCAAAAACGTGGCTTCGGGCTCCACCACTTTCAGCGGGAGATCATGGGTCTTGATAAATCCTTTGACAAAGGCTACATTCTCCCACAATGCTGCCTTCACCTCTTCCAGCCATCCTTCGCCTCTCTCGTACGCCTCCATCAGTGCCTCGATACCAAAAGGGTTGCCGTTTGTGATACCTGACCTGTTCTGTTCACGGATATAGGCATCCCGCAGCCCTCTGTCCGGAATCACCGCATAAGAGGTGTTAAGCCCTGCGATATTGAAGGTTTTTGAGGGGGCGTTGAGGACCACACACTGCTGCTGTATCTTCCCGAAACTTCCCAATACACAATGCATCTTCCTGTAGACGATATCGGCATGGATCTCATCTGAAACAATGATCACCTCATTTTCCAGGCAGATATCGATGATCCTTTCGAGCTCCTCTCTGTTCCATACTCTTCCTGTAGGATTGTGGGGGGAACAGAGCAAAAAAAGCTTCGCCTCCCTGGATTTGGCCTCAAAATCGGCAAAGTCGATCTCATAGCTGCCGTTCTGATAAAGCAGCCTGTTGTCCAGAACCTTCCTTCCCTGTCTGCATACCGACTCGGCGAAAGGAGGGTAGAGCGGTGTCTG